>JAJZTU010000086.1 GCA_021848765.1 Bacillota bacterium | reverse complement strand
GTATGGCAGTTCAAACATTGACCTTTACCGGCTTTACCCTCTGCCTTAGTAGCATGAGCTAACTTTTCAAAACTATCTTTTAATCCAAGATGACAGATATAACACAATTCATTCCCTTTGCCACGGGTCATCTTTTCACCCGGGCCTGAGTGGGGGTCATGACAGCCGTAACATTCTAACAGACCATTACCAACCGGATGTCGTGAAGGCGCTTGCGCAAATTTATCTGCGTATGCGGTGTGACACATATAGCAGAGTTCACTGTTTTTACGTTTTAGCAAACTGTCATTTTCCGAAGCATGAGGTACATGGCAGCCAACACAGGCGCCTGTAACAAAAGGCTTATGCTGGTACCCAACCTTACTTTCCTGGACCTTTTCCACATGGCAGCTAAAACACAGCTTGTCCGTAGATAAAAGCAGGAGTTTTGGGTTTGGAGTGGCATGTGGCCCATGGCAATTCGCACATTCACCCAAATCATAAGGTTTATGCTTGACCGGTAATGTTAACTCATTTTGCCTGTCGTAGTGACAGGTAAAACAAAGTTGTTTTCCAGGCAGCTTGGTCAGCCCTTTGTCATTGGAAGCATGCGGGGAGTGGCAGTCAGTACAATTACCTTTGGCAAACGGTGGGTGTTTCACTGCAAAATCCCACTTCATGTCTACATTATGACAAGTTACACAAAGTTGTTTCTGAGGCAAAATCAGCTGTTTGGGATAGTCAGAGGCATGAGGATCATGACAATCAGTACATCTACCTGCACCAAAAGGTTTATGCTGGACAGACATTTTCATTTCGCCCTTACGGTCGAAATGGCAGCTTGAGCAAAGTTTATCAATTTGGACTACAAATTCATACTTACCGGTACCCAAAGTGTGGGGTATATGACAATCGGTACACTGCCATCTTACAAAGGGCGCATGCTGGTAACGTTTCTTAAAGTCATTGCTCTTATCGGAATGACATGTCCCGCAGACCTTTTTGTCCCCACCATCAGCCTGGTTAAGCCCATTTATTCCCTGGTTGTCGCGGTTTCCATAGATCAAATCGGAAACAACGTCATAAATGGTATCTTTTATATTAGTTGTAGAGGCCACC
This sequence comes from Bacillota bacterium, assembly GCA_021848765.1. GTDB lineage: Bacteria > Bacillota > Carboxydocellales > JAJZTU01 > JAJZTU01. The sequence continues at coordinate 10,526 of JAJZTU010000086.1, read as the reverse complement.
GCGAGTACAACCATGACCAGCAGCAAGCCAAGTATTATAATCCCACCACGCCCCATAGGGATCGGCTCCTTTCGCCACCTTTCGTCCGCCTGGCATCCCCGGCACTAAATGACTCCAGGGGTTGTGAACGAAACACTAAGCATAGTGGTTCAAAGGGCGGAGTATTCTTTTGCACTAGGCCTAGCTGTCTACTTGTCTTTTTATATTACTTCGACACCTTTATCCTGATTCCTGCTACACTTTGTAAAAAAGATCACTAAAAGCTTATAAGATATTTAGATTTATACAGTTTTGTTACTAAGTTTTACCTCCGTTGGTATGGCACTTGAAGCAATTGGTCCGGTCATGACAGTCATAACACCTGCCGCCGGTGGTACCAATCTCTTTAACCACAGAGGGATGGATTTTCCGCCAGTTAGCCGGATGACTTCCAGCCTGTTTGGCAGACCCGGACAAAGGTGTATTGGATATGCCGCTATTGACTCCGGGGACTACATCTGCTTGCTTGTGGCACTTATCACAATAGGTTTTAGTAGCCCTGCTGCCACTCTTAGGTGGCTGTTGATCATGACAGACCAGACAACCTTCCCGGTCACCCTTGGCCTGATGCTTATGAACAATCCTCCACTCCCCGGTGTGCCCCGGAGGCAGTTGAGTATGGCAATTATAGCAGAAAGCATTGCCTCTGGCATATTCCCGGGCATTGTTGATTGCCCCTAACTTTCCTTCCAGAGCGAAGGAATGACACCTGTTACAATAAGTTAAGTCTTTTTTAGCCAGGGGACCATGCGCCTTCAGCCAGGACGTGTCTTTGTGATTGTCAGGTATAGTTACTGTGGTATGGCAAGTCTCGCACTTGGTGCTCACCTTGCGCGCGGTGTGACATTCCAGGCAGTTGTTCATCTTCGGACGGACGAGTTTTCCTTCTGTGTTCTGCTTACCCATGGCCGGAGTCCAGGATGCCAGGTCTCCGGTAGCTGTTACCCCCCTGGAGGCAATGTCACCATGGGCAACACCCGAGTGACACTGTACGCAGTAGATGCCCTTGTTCTCGTGGCGGACATGGGGGATAATCAGGTCACCAGACACAGTGAACCTCCGGTTACCGGGTGAATGGCATTTCTCGCAAACATAGTTTTCGATACGGTAGCTCATCCTAATGGGACGCTCAAAGGTATTGGTGACGTGAAGGTAAACTTCCTTCACGGCACCAATCTTGTGGATAATCAGATTTCCAATTCCCGGTTCGATGTGGCACTCAGTACATTTAAATTTACTGTGGGAAGTTGCCTGCCAGGTCCTGACCTCAGGGGTCATCTCATGACAGGAAGAACAAAATTGGGGAGTCATGGTCAGTTGTATCGCTGTCACCGATCCCACTCCAATACAAATGATCAAACCGGCGACCAGGATGAACAACTTGAGTTTATCTTCAGTTTTGGACAAATCAAGTTTGGGTATTTCGGGTATGATTTTCTTCACCCTACCCCAAATATTGTTCATGATGCTTCCCCCTGCGCTGCATCCTAGTGACACTTAGAGCACGTTATACTGGCAGGCGCTTTTATATCGGCTTTAACATCTCCTAGGTTATGGCAGGCTTGACAGTTAGTTTTTCCTTTGTTTTGGACATCCAGTTTGTGGAGCTTACGCCAGTCAGGTCTCTTGTGGTTAGCAGGCGCCTGGCTGTGGCAAGCAAAACAATATTCATTACCCCAAGCATAAGCGGCGGCCTTGTTTTCCAATTCCAGCTTATTTACTTTCATACCATAGGAGTGGCAGGACCTGCAAATATTGATATCCTTTTCGGCGTCTTTGCCATGAACAGGTAACCACTGCTCTTTGGGTGTATGGTTGTCAGGAGTCTTAATCGTGGAATGACAAGTCTCGCACTTAATGGACGGCTTGCCCTTACCGGTGGTGCTGCGCACCTTTAAGTGACAGGCAATACAGTCGTCCATGTCCGCCTTGGAGAATTCCCGGATGGTCTGGTTCTTTCCGTCTGCTGCGGTCCAGGCTCCCAAGTCCCCGCCATGGAGAGCCACTTCTTTTTCTTCCACAGCCGTCACACCCCTGCGGGCTATCTTGCCGTGGGCTATCCCGGCGTGACAGTCAACACAGTGAACTTTTGCTAACTTGCTATCGATGTGGCGCTGGTGTGGAACAATAATGTCCCCGGATGTGGTAAAGTTTCGGGTCCCGACAGAATGGCACTTTTGACAAACGTAATTTTCAATGGGGTTTTTCATAGCAATGGGTGTTTCATAAGAATTAGTAGCATACAGATAAAGTTCTTTCATTGCCGCAATCTTATGTTCAATAAGATTAACAACCCCAGGCGGTATGTGACATTCTACACACCTGATATTAGCATGGGACGTCGCCTGCCAGGTCACGAATTCCGGCGTCATATTGTGACAGGTACTACAAAAGTTGGGACTCATCGTCAACTCTATGGCTGTGACAGTGCTAACCCCAAAGAAGATCAGCAAGCCACTAACCAAAATAAAGAGTTTCAGCTTGTCTTCAGTTTTGGATAAATCCAATTTGAAGACCTTGGACAGTAACTTCATTCCTTTTAGCCTCCTTGTTTGCGAATGTTCGGAAATTGTGCGTTACTTCACAATTCCACAACCAATATTTCCCTTTTCTCCGGGAAAAGGACACCAAAATGACCGGGGTAATCATTTCGGCATCCTGTTTGGTTTTTATTTCGCTACTGGTCGAGGAAATCCCTGCTGTTTTTCCAAACTTTCTGTATAGCTCAACCCATTAAAGTTAAGAGGCTTGGTTTAATATCTGCGTAGATTAATAAAGCTGGCAATGAGTCCCAAGGTATCCCTTACCGGTACATCAGGCAGCTTGGCAAGCTGCTCTAAGGCTTTCCTGATAAAACGGTCCGAAAGGTTGAAGGAATACTCGATGGCTCCACTGGCCTTAATGAGCTCTATGGCCTCTTCTACTTGTTCCTCAGACTTCTCCCGCAACTGTACAAGTTCCAGGAGACGCTCCTTTTGAGGGCTGTGGGTCAATGCATAGATAATGGGCAAGGTCATTATCCCCTGCCGGAGATCCCCTCCTATGGGCTTACCCAGTTCCTCCTGGTCGGCAATCAAATCCAGAATATCGTCGGTAATCTGGAAAGCCATGCCTAAGTGGTGACCATAGAGAGTCAGCGCCCTGACGTTCTCCCTGGGTGCACCGCTGGCGATAGCGCCACACTGACAGCTTGCAGAGATCAGTAAGGCTGTTTTTCTTTTAATCCGGTAAAAGTAATCCCGCAGGCCTTGTTGCACATCGAAACTGGAAACTATCTGCTGAATCTCACCTTTACACATTTGTACACTGACCTCTGCCAGAACCTTCGCAATCCTGGGGTCTTGGTATTGAGATATGAGCATTAGGGACTTGGCAAAAATATGATCCCCGGTGTGCATAGACACCCTGTTACCCCACTTGGCCTTAACGGTGGGTATTCCCCGCCGGGTCATGGAAGCATCAATTACGTCATCATGAACCAAAGTAGCCATATGGATGAGTTCCAGGGCAACTGCAATGGGCAAGGCCTTCTCAATGTTGTCATCAGTCATTTTGGCAGCCAGAAGGGCAAATGCCGGTCTTAACCGCTTGCCACCGGCGTGAAGTAAGTGGGCCGATGTAGCGGTAAGCAGTTCATCAGGCGCTTCAACGGTTTTGCCTAGCTCAGCCTCAACCAGTTTCAATTCGTCTTGAATTTCCGCGAATAGTTCGAAGGCTTTCATCATGTCACCTGCTTGTTCCTTTCTGGAGGACATTATTTATATTCTACCACTTACCTCAAATTCCTGCCCAAAAATTCATGATTTGCGAAAAAATCCACAAACTTCTGAACAATTCAGACGGATTGAAAAAAAGAGCAGTCACCTGCTCTTTATCCTGTTATTTATTATCTTTTTCCGGTTCGTTAATTGCTTCATTGATTTCTTTTTGTACATCCTTGGAAGCCCGCTTAAATTCGTTAATTCCTTTACCTAACGCTTTTCCCACATCAGGAAGTTTGCCCGGGCCGAAAATGATCAGGGCCAAGACCAGAATGATTATTAACTCGGGAATACCTAAGGGGCCAATTAACCCAAACATTTTATTCACCTCCAGGAATTCACCTGCGTATACCTGTTCTCTCAACAATTATGCCATACAATCCGGCAATATGCAACCCGAAGTTATGAGCGAATCGAATAGTCTCAACAGTACCGGTATGGTAGGCCTTCCAGGGTTTCACGCTTGTTTCCCAAAGTGCCTTGTGTTATAATGATGGCATTGCAAGGGAGTGAATGGGTCCTGGTGGGTCCCCTGGGCTTCAAACCCAGTCGGCGCGCGGTAACCCCGGGCGCGGTGAGTTCGATTCTCACACACTCCCGCCATCTTTCGCGTTGAGAGACAGCCTATGTGGGTTGTCTTTTTTTATGTCAGCTGAAAAATAGAATAATTTCATCTTACCCTATACAAAATAAGATGAAAACCATTTAGGTTTCAAGGGAGGTAGGCCAAAATTGGGATCTGTTCATAGGGATGATCTACCTAAAGTTGCCTATTTTTGCATGGAGTTCGGATTACACAAAGAGTTACCAATTTACGCCGGAGGATTAGGGGTTCTGGCCGGGGACTACCTGAAAGCTGCAGCTGATTTAAATCTGCCCATGGTAGGCGTGGGTATTCTTTGGCGTCAGGACTACACAGAACAGTTTATCGGTGAGGACGGACGGCCTTATGATGTCTATCCGAACTATGACTATGACTTCGTCAAGGACACCGGAATCAGTGTGAAAGTAAGGGTCCGGGGTTCCGATGTGACCTGCAAAGTACGGCTGGTAGACCAGTATGGGAACGCTCCCCTTTACCTGTTGGATACTAACTTTCCCGGGAGTGAACATGGCTGGATGACCAGCAGGCTATATGGAGGTGCCGATCAGGACCGGGTGGCCCAGGAAGTTATTCTGGGCATCGGTGGGGTGCGGGCGCTACGGGCTTTAGGTATCCCGGTAGATGTTTATCATTTTAATGAAGGCCATGCTGTATTCGCCGGTTTAGAGCTGATCCGTGAAAAGATGGAACAGCATGGAATGGCCTTCACTGAAGCCTGGGAAGCTACTCGCAGGCAAATAGTCTTTACTACCCACACACCGGTAGAGGCCGGCAATGAGATTCATGATCATGGCCTGCTCCAGCATATGGATGCCTATAATGGGCTAACATATGAGCAGATGTGTCAAATAGGCGGTCATCCCTTCAATATGACAGTTGCCGCTCTCCGGCTCTCTACTGTGGCCAATGCTGTTTCCAAACTCCACGGTCAAACCTCCCGGAAAATGTGGAAGGATGTCTGGGACAGTGCGCCTATTATCTCCATAACCAACGGTGTCCACCCTAAAACCTGGCAAGACCGGGAGATACGGCAGGCTTTTGATAAGGGAACTGACCTCTGGGGACCCCATATGAAAGCCAAGCAGGAATTGATTGATTATATAAAGGCTAAAACAGGCTCAGTGTTGAACCCCAACAGCTTACTGGTTGGTTTTGCCAGGCGGGCTGCTCCTTACAAGCGCAGTGACCTGATTTTCCGTAATTCACAAATCATCGACCATCTGCTCAGTGAGGGTAAGCTCCAACTGGTCTTTTCCGGGAAGGCTCACCCCAACGATGGTTTAGGTAAGGATATCATCCAGGATCTGGTGAAGATGGACAGGAAGTATCAAGACAATGTGGTGTTTCTGGAGAATTACAATATGGAAATCGCCCGCTTGATGGTCAGGGGGTGTGATGTCTGGTTGAATAACCCCAGGCGCCCTCTGGAAGCCAGCGGTACTTCCGGTATGAAGGCTGCAATGAACGGAGTGCTTAACCTGAGCGTGGTGGATGGCTGGGTGGCCGAGGGTCCCCAGCATGGCATCAGCGGTTGGCTGATTGATTCTGTGGAAAAAGCAGCTGAGCAATGGAATCAGGATGAAAAAGACCTTAAGGCCCTCTATCAAGTGCTGCTTGATGAAGTTCTCCCCACTTTCTACCAGGACAGGAGCAGGTGGATTGAGATGATGAGAGGCAGTATCGATATGGCCCACTGGCAGTTTTCTTCCCACCGGATGTTAAGGGAGTATTATGATTTGATGTATTACAAGGTTCAGGAGTCGCAGGATGTCGCCATGGTCCCTGTTTATCAAACCGGCGTGGATGTGAAAAGGGAACAGCCCTATCATACGGTGTAGAGTAAGCTTCCTTTAATTTGTAGCGGCTAAAAAACTTTATAAGTACAAAAAAACCAGGACATGGATACGCCCTGGGTTTTTTTGTTATATTAGAGCATTAAAATTTTGTCAATTTGACTCCGGTTTGAAAGGCTTTGCCGAGGATTTCTTCATTTCTGGACTTCATCGCCAAGGCTTCCTCTTCCGGATTAGGAGTGCGGTGCAGGCGCCGGGCGATATCCGTAAGTGCCGGTACGTCCATTGCAACCTGGCCCTGGTCAATTAAACCTGCGGCAATAAATTCTTCCACCGTACCCCCGTTAGTAAAAGAACCCAGCATTCTGCGCAGCAGTTTAAGGGGGTCATCGGCACATTCCGGCCGGTCGGCTCCTATGGTCATGAGGATTACCACATTTCTTGGCTTGGTCTCAAGCCTGGTAACTTTCGTTGGACCGGTTCCAGGCACAAACACTGTTTTGTTGATTACTCCCATTAGCCTGTCCAGGAGCATTTTGGCCTGGCCGGTGATGTAATTGCCGTAAATGGGCGAACCAAAGATTACCCCGTCTGCTGCTTCAATTTTCTTTACCAGGGCCGACACATCGTCCTGTTGGTGGCAGACGCCTTCTTTACGGCACTCCATACAGCCCTGGCAGGAAGCTATTTTTAAGTCGTCAATAAACACTTTCTCAGTATGGGCGCCTTGGGACCGTGCTCCTTCCAGGATTCTGTCGGTAATCAGGTCCGTATTGCCCCCTTTGCGAAAGCTGCCTACGATAGCTAAAATTTTCACTCTCTGTCCCTCCATTTTTAATCCGGGTCAAAAGTTGATTAGGCACATGATTTTCCTCCGGTTTCCCCTGCATTAGCCGGAAACCTCCTGCAGGCAAGTCATTTATCTGTATCTTATCATAAATAATTGCCCTTGTTGAGATTTTGTTGTATAACATTTATAGGTGAATAGTCAATTATTACTTGCGAGGTGTCACCAGGTGGATAAACTTCCTGCTGATTTTTTGATACGGATGCAACAATATCTAGATCAAGAGTTTAAAGTTTTTGTTGCTACTTATGCAGAACCCAGAACTCAGGGCCTTAGGGCCAATACTCTAAAACTGGCTGGACAAACCCTGCTGAACCTGGTTCCCTGGTCCCTCCAGCCTGTTCCCTGGACTCGGGATGGATTTTACTTTGCTGAGGAAGTTCGGTCCGGGCGGCATCCGTATCATGCAGCCGGTCTGTACTATATTCAAGAGCCGAGCGCAATGGCAGTGGCCGCCGCCCTGGCGCCTGAGCCAGGACAAAAAGTGCTGGACTTATGTGCGGCACCCGGTGGTAAATCCACTCACTTGGCTGCTTTGCTCCGGGGAGAGGGTCTACTGGTGGCTAATGAAATTCACCCCGGCAGAGTGAAAATATTGGCTGAGAATTTGGAGCGCTGGGGAGTCAAAAATGTTGTAGTCACCAATGAGACGCCTGAGAAGCTGGCTAGAGTATTTTCAGGTTTTTTTGACCGTATACTGGTGGATGCCCCCTGTTCCGGTGAAGGAATGTTCCGTAAGGACCCGGAAGCCTGTAATGAATGGAGCGTGGAATCTGTTACCCATTGTGCCGGAAGGCAGTTGGAAATTCTGGAGCAGGCCGCCGGTTTGTTGAAGCCCGGCGGTATTCTGGCCTATTCCACCTGTACTTTTGCCCCGGAGGAAAATGAAGGTGTGCTTGCAAAGTTTCTTTGCTCTCATCCGGAGTTTTCCATTCTGAAGGTTCCCGGATTTCCCGGTTTTGCCCCAGGTCAACCCCAATGGGTTGGGGCCGGTCCTGAACTGAGCGAGGCAACCCGGCTGTGGCCCCACCGGTTGAAGGGTGAAGGGCATTTCCTGGCGCTTCTGCTTAAAACAGAAAGCTCCGGTTTGGATGAGCAAGCTGAAAAGCAATTGGCAAGGAAATTAAGCAGGAAACCGGACAAACAATTAACAACAGACCTGAAATCCAAACTGGATTATTATTATAGTTTTGCCCGTGAGAATCTTACTGTGCTTCCCCAGGGTGAATTTACCTTCTACGGCGACAATCTCTATCTTGTTCCCCCTGGGGTTCCTAACCTGGATGGATTGAAGGTTACCCGTCCCGGCTGGCACCTGGGAGTGGTAAAGAAAAACCGTTTTGAGCCCAGCCATGCCCTCGCCCTGTCTCTTACCGCCGGCCAAACAAAAAGGAACACCGACCTGCCGGTCGGTGCTCCGGAAACCCTTTCCTACCTGCGCGGGGAGGCTCTGACTATCCCTGGTGACAAGGGGTGGACCCTGGTCACTGTGGATGGGTATCCTCTGGGTTGGGGAAAACAGGACGGGACCCTGCTCAAAAACCACTACCCCAAGGGTTTGCGGTGGTTATGAGCCAACCCATTATGGTGAATAATCGTGGTTATGGTTAATCCATTATTGGTTATTGCTATTTGAGGGTAGAACTGCTTGGCTACCCTCGTTAAATTATGCCCTTGGCTTTAAGCTCTTCCAGGTCAGCTTGGGTATAGCCTAAATTCTCCAGTATCTCGGTCGTATGCTGTCCCCATTTTGGCGGTGGCAGTATTTTTTCACCACCTGGCGTGTATTCCCGGCCTTCCCCAATGATGAATTTAACCGGGAGACCAACCTGGGTCAACTCACCCTCGATAGGATGGTTAATTTTTACGCCCAGGCCCCGTGCTTTGAAGTAGGGACCTGCCAGTACCTCATCGATGCGCATAATAGGAGTAAAGCAGCAGTCGACAGGGTTCAGAATCGCTTCCCACTCTGGCAACGTTTTTTCCAGGAAAATCTGTTTTACTTCCTCATAAACAGGGTCCCCGTCTATGGCCCGGGTCATATGGGTTTTTACCAGGTCCTCCCTGCCGATAGCCAGGCAGAAAGCCTTCCAGAATTTATACTCCAAGGAACCCAGTCCGGCATACCGGTTGTCCTTAGTCTGGTAAATGTTATAGCATACCAGTCCACCCGAGAGGTCCAGTTCCCCTCTCTTCAGGGGCTGGCCGTCTGCCTGGTACTGTCCTACATAAAAAGACATCCAGGAAAGCAGGCCATCCACCATAGCAGTGTCGATAAAACTGCCTTCGCCTGTTTGCTTTTTTCGCATGAGAGCGGCGAGAATGCCGATAACTGCAAACATGCCACCACTCAAGTCGGCAATCTGAGTCCCTGACATTACAGGTTTACCGTTCCTGATGCCGGAGATGTCCATAATTCCGCTTACGCTTAAGTAGTTTAGGTCATGCCCTGCCTTATCCTTATAGGGACCGGTCTGACCATATCCGGTCATGGCACAGTAGACCAAACCCGGGTTAACCTGCTTTAGTTCTGAATAACCAATACCCCAGGCGTCCATTATCCCGGGACGGAAGCTTTCCAATACTACATCAGCCCGGGTAACCAGCTTTAAGAAGATTTCCCTGCCTTCCGGCTTTTTGAAATTAAGCCTGATACTCTTCTTATTGCGGTTAATGGAAAGATAGTAAGCACTGTCTTCATTGACCTTAGGCTCGAAGTCCCGCATGTAATCCCCTGCTGAGGTGTCTTCCACCTTAATAACCTCTGCTCCCATATCGGCCAGGAGAAAAGAAGCATAGGGTCCAGGCAGCAGTCTGCTTAAGTCCAAGATCTTGATTCCTTTTAACATTAGTACATCCCCCCTCATGTTTCATACTACCAAATCCCCTCGGCATTGCAACATTCCTCCCTGAAGGGTAGTATTTGGAGGTAGATGGCTTTTTTCTCTCCGCGAACAGTTATCATCAGGCAAGGAAATTCCACCCGGAGTACAGAAAATAACAACCCAGGCCTAACAGAAAGATTCCGCAAACCTGAATCAGTCCCAGGTATACTTTTTGGCTTAGCAGTTGAAAGCCTTTGGCCACTGCAATGCTAATCAAGGCATACCAGGTAAAGTCGGCCAGGATGTGTCCGGTAAAAAAGGCGGAAATGCCCGGGAACCCCTGCTTCCTGGCGAGAACCAGATAACCGGCGCCTACGGTTGCCCACCAAAGGGACCAGTAAGGATTGGAGATGCTGGTCAATATACCTCCGCTGACAGGGCCGGGACCGGAGTATTTTTCGCCTGTATTTTCTACTGTTGTGTCGAGTGTAACCTTGCCTTGCCTGGCATCCCTGACCATGAGGAATCCCAGGTATAGCAGTACTGCTCCACCGGCTAAGCCAATAATGCCGTTTACAGTGGTCAGTTTTAGCCATTGATGCAAACCAAAGATTAGGGCCAGCACCAATGATGCTTCCAAAATGGCATGGCCTACTA
>JAJZTU010000085.1 GCA_021848765.1 Bacillota bacterium | reverse complement strand
CCCCCGGTCACGGTAGGTCAGCTTCTGGTCAGCAATCATAGCCATATTGTGCTCCAGCATGTCCCGGTGCCTGTGGATTACCCCCTTGGGCTTACCGGTAGTCCCACTGGTGTACATAATGATATAGCGGTCATTTTCCTGAACATCCACCTGAGGCCGGTCTTCCGGCTGTCCGGCAAAGAATTCATAAAAACACTGGGCATATTCAGGTGGGTTGGTGTCCACATATAGAAACTTTTCAACGGTCTGCAGTTCCTTCCTGGCCACATCCACCTGTTCAGCTACCGCAGCTTCAAACAGCAGGATCCTGGAACCGGCATCATTAAGAATGAAGGCCAGTTCCCCGCCGGAAAGGCGGAAGTTAATGGGGGTGAATGATCCCCCACCTACGCTTCGCTAGGAGGTGGGGGCTTCTTGCTTCAGCGACTACTGCTCTACGATAGTAGAGTCTTACACAGTCTCCACAAGCGTTCGATAGGTAGACACCTATCCCGTTCGGGGCATTCCCTCCCTACGGTGAAGTTATTTGATAAGTTAGGCTACCGCTGCTAACTCCTGTGCTCTTTTTAGAATTACTTTGGCTGATACAATATCCCGGTTGCCGGTCAATCCACACTCTGGACAATAATGAACCCGGTCGGCCAAGGTTTTCGGGACGCCGGCTCCACAAATACAGGTCTGCGAAGTGCCGTGGGGAGGCACTTTGACAAAGCGCTTACCGTACTTTAGAGCTTTATATTCAAGATATCTTAGGAACTGCGACCAGCCGGCGTCAGCTATACTCTTGGCCAGCCGGTGGTTGCGAGCCATGTTTTTTACGGCCAGATCCTCTGCTGCAATAAGGTCCTGCTCTTTAATCAGGTGATTGGATAGTTTATGGTGAAAATCTTTTCGTTGGTTAGCAACCTTCAGGTGTTTTTTGGCCAGTTTCCCCTTAGCCTTCCGGCGATTTTTAGAACCCTTCTGTTTTCGTGAGAGTTGGCGTTGCATCCTCTTCAGATACTTCTCCGTCTTGCGGAGATACCGGGGATTGGCGATCAACTCACCCTCTGAGGTGGCAATAAAGGAATTGAGGCCCATGTCGATGCCTATCTCTTTTTGAGTAGTAGGGTTAACTACAATAGATAAATCTGCTTCACAAGTGAGGTTGGCATACCAACCATCCGACTTCCGTTTTATATTTATCCTGCTCACCTGGGTTGGATCAAACTTCCGATGGGTATTGATTTTCACAAAACCAATCTTGGAAAGATATAACAAGCCTTGTTCGATCTTGGCAAAAGTTTTCTTTACCACATCCACCTGGGGGTAGGTGAATGAGTTATAGTGGTCCTTCCCTTTGAACCTGGGATACCTGGCCCTGCCTTCAAAAAAGTTTTGGAAGGCGGTATCCAAACGACGCAGTACATCCTGGAGAACCTGAGACTGGATGTTTTTGAACTCGGGGAGTGCTTGCTTTAGTGCTGGAAGTTCATTCTGTTGAACTGAGTAGGTAATGGATTTACGTCTCAACTTCCACCCTATTTGGCGTTGCTCCAAGGCGGCATTATATAGTTGACGGCACCGCTCGATGGTTTGGTTCATCAAGCCTTCCTGCTCTTTGGAGGGATATATTCTGAATGAGTAGGTAGTCTGCACAAGTTCACCACCTTTGGTAACTCTATACTCTTATTATACCAAATATAAGTTCGGGAAACAACAAAAAATGGCAATTCATCCCCCGCCTTCACTTCTTTTAGAGGCGGGAGAATTCTTGCCGTGTTGTGTTAAAACAGCACTAGATTATTTGTGTCGGGATACTAATCCAGGCAGGATTTTCTGCCCGCCTGTTGAACTTGATGAAATAGGACCATTAGACTTGCCCCACGGTTTCAGTGCCTTCAGTATCGTAAGGAAACTAAACTGTTAAGGAGGGGAAGATTATGGCTTACGAACAAGCAGGTGGTGCTGTAGGTTACTTTTTCGGAAGACTGGATACCCCGGATGAACTGACAATCGCGTTTTTAGCTGAGCGGGAAGAAGTTGTGCATGGTTTTGCATCTCTGCTGTCGGAAATCGGTCCGGACAATCTCAGGGTATGCTTTGAAATCCAACCTTCCGGTGCAGTGGGAATTATCGTCGAAGACAAACGGGACCCGGGGAATTTTCAAGATAAAAGACTGCGGACTGTACCTATGATAACCAGATTTTTGATGGACTTTGAGGAAGATAAAAAGTTGATTTTAACCGTCGGTGACCTGGACCTTAACATGGACTACGATAGACTGCGTTTAGAGATTAAAGAAATTGAGGTAATCTGTTCTAAATATCTACATTAAACTGCCTCAGAGCAGCATGAAAAGAAGCCCGGAGTTTGGGCTTCTTTTTTCTTTGCGTTGTTTTTGCCGGGGTTTTTTGTAGCCTAACTTGCATTAGGATTACTTTCCCCGGCCGAATTTATTACGACCGGTCGATTACCTGCCCGGTATAGGCGCTCTTAGCTCCGTACTTAGTAGCTCTAAAGCTTGGTGTGCTAATAAAATTGACCAACCCCGCTGATGGGTCGTCCGTGACCCCAGCGGGGTTGCCGCCGTCCGTGGCGGCAAGGTCAATTTTATTGCACACCTGCGCTAAGAGCTACTAAAGTACTCCGCCATGAGCGCCTATACCGGGACAGGTAACCAACCTGACCCTAAATTTTATCTGCTGCAGTGGTTAGCGGCCCAAGGGAACTGCTGTAAATCTACCCTGAACTGCACAAGGGAACCACCGTACAAATAGCCTGATCTGCCAAAGGGAACTACCGTAAAAATAGCCTGAACTACCCAAGGGAACTACTGTATATAAAGCCTGCCCTGCCTAAGGAACTATCGTACACATGCCCGCCCTGCCTAAGATTACTTCCTGGGCTTAAGGAACCGGGATTAAGCCAGTCCAATTTGCTTATGACGCAACGGGGGAAGCCCAGCCCAATTTTCCATGGGGCAACGGAGGAAGCCCAGTCCACTTTTCCATGGGGCAACGGAGGAAAGCAATACTACTGAACACTTTACCCAGGTCGGTACCTGACCCGGTGTGGGCGCTCATGGCTCCGGACCGTAGTAGCTCTTGGCGCAGGAGAGCAATAGAATCCCCCTTGCCGCCACGGACGGCGGCAACCTCACTGGGGTCACGGACGACCCATCAGTGAGGTTGGGGGATTCTATTAGCTCTCCGAGCCTTAGAGCTACTTGGTACGGGGCTAAGAGCCGCCCACACCGGGTTAGGTACCGACCGGCAGCAAGCAATGAATCCCCCGCGACCCCAAATTAAAAACTGGATGGAAATTTCCGGGACTTTAATTTCCACACAGGCAAAATTCTACAATCGGCGTTTTACCGTAATTTCAACAAGTAATTTTCTACAAATAACGCATACGGGTAATTCCTACAAATATCAGGTCCTCGTTAAACTGTGACGAGGGCCGAGGTCATCTATTAGGCAAAGTCCGGGTTAAACTACCAGGCCACCATCTACCGGAAGGACTACGCCGTTCACATAGTCAGACTCATCTGAGGCCAGGAACAGGTAGGCATTAGCGACATCCCCGGGTTGGCCCAACCTGCCCAAGGGAGTCTTCTCAGCCATGAGGTCCAGCACCTTCTGGGGAACTGTGCTGGTCATCTCTGTGACGATAAAGCCCGGAGCTACTGCATTGACGTTGATTCCTTTCCTGCCCAGCTCTTTGGCCCAGCCTTTAGTCATACCGATAAGGCCCGATTTAGCGGCTACATAATTGGTTTGACCTATATTGCCATAGATTCCTACCACGGAAGCGGCATTGACAATCTTGCCCTTCTGCAGTTTGGCCATGCTGGGAAGCACAGCCTGGGTGCAGTTAAACACACCTTTCAGGTTAACTGCGATTACCTTATCCCACTGTTCTTCGGTCATTTTGTGGAGCAGGGCATCCTGAGTGATGCCGGCATTGTTGATTAAGATATCAATACGTCCAAACCTGGCCACCACACTGTTTACCATGGTTTCTACCTGAGCACGGTCAGTGACATCAACAGGAAAGAACATCGCTTCAGGATTGATGGCGGAAAGCTCCTTCAGAGATTTTTGGCCCACCTGTTCATTGGTGTCGCAGATGACTACCTTTGCCCCTTCCCGGGCAAAAACCAGGGCGGTCTCCTTTCCAATACCCCTGGCCCCTCCGGTAATAACGGCCACCTTATTCCGTAATCTCACTACAATCCCCTCCTTCATGTACTGGTCTTCTAATTCTCTCTCTGAATTGGCTTGCTAAATATCCTTATGCATAATAGGCACCAATTCCTGCAAAAGTTCCGGTTAATTTTTTTTAACAAAAAATGGGTTGAAAATAACTGGTTGTGCTGTTAAAATATGGAACAGTGAGGGCGGGAAAAAATAGATCTGCCATTGGTCTGTTTTTCCGGATTCAGGCATAAGATTAATTTATCGGTGTCCATCATTCCACCGGTATTGTACACAAACATTTTAAGAAGAGGAGGTAAATTAATGAGCGTACCAGATGTTTATTCCGATCCCTTTCAGTATTTCAAAAAAATTTTCGAGGCTACTGAGGAAAGTTGGAGCAAGGCAATGGAGAAATACGTAGGAACCGAGGCCTATGCGGCCCAAATGGGGTCCTATCTCGATAGTTATTTGTTCTTCAATCAGTTAGTCCAGGGCAATCTCACCAAGTACTGGGAAAGCCTGAAACTGCCCACCCAGAATGATGTCACCCGGGTGGCTAAACAAATAATTGCAGTGGAATCGAAAATGGACGACCTGGCCCAAAAAGTAGACCAAATCCTGGACAGCCAAAATCAGACCAGGGAGGAACTGGGACTACAGGAGAAAGTGGCCTGCCTGGAGGAGTTGGTGGCGGAACTCCGGGATAAGAAAAAATCGACCAGGAAAGCCGGGGCTAAGGAAACTGAAGAAGCCGAATAGTATACAACTGCACAACACAGTAATTTGTGGTAAGTGAAACAACTGTACTACAACAGTAAAATGTGAAGAATATGATGAGGAGGTATTTTTAGTGCTGTCATTGTCAGGCAAGGTAGCAATAGTAACCGGGGCTTCCCGAGGAATCGGGGCAGCGATAGCAAAGGAGTTAGCCGCCAATGGAGCCAAGGTGGTAGTAAACTATGCCACCAGTGAGGGTCCGGCCAGGGAGGTTGTGGACCAGATTACCGGCCAAGGTGGAGAGGCCATATGTATCCGGGGTGACGTATCCCTTTACGACCATGCTGAAGTGCTGGTCAGGGCAGCAAAAGAGACTTTCGGCCGCATTGATATCCTGGTGAACAACGCCGGTATTACCAGGGACAGGACGCTAAGAAAGATGCAGGCAGAGCATTGGGGTGAGGTAATCGAAGTAAATTTAAACAGTGTTTATAATTGCACCAGCGCTGTTCTTCCGCATATGCTGGAGCAGGGTACCGGGGGAAGTATCATCAGCATCAGTTCCATCATCGGGCAGGCCGGGGGCTTTGGCCAAACCAACTATGCCGCTGCCAAAGCGGGAATCATTGGTTTCACGAAATCCGCAGCCCTGGAATTGGCCCGGAATAATATCACCGTAAATGCCATCTGCCCTGGCTTTATTGCTACCGATATGCTGTCCGAAGTACCGGCAGAGGTGAGGGAAAAAATCCGGGCAAAAATTCCCTTGGGCCGGTTTGGCGGTTCGGAAGAGGTAGCCAGAACTGTGCTGTTTTTAGCTGTGGACGGGCAGTACATCACAGGACAATGCTTAAATATTAACGGCGGCCTGTATATGTAGCAGATAAGAGGGGAGTACTGAAACAGGAGTTCCTAAAAGAGGAGTTCCTGAAACAGGAGTTCCTTAAACAGGAGTGCCTAAAAGAGGAGTTTTAGAGGGGGAGCATTAGAGTGAACAGGGAATCTGTAAGGAAGTGCGCTACTTTTGACGTACAGGAGTGGGTAAAGCAAATTGAAGAAGGAGCAGGTAAAAATTATCACCGGTATGCTAAGCTGTTGGAACTAACCCTTCAAAGCGGTGAGGCCCAGGTGGGGCAGACTCCTAAAGAAGTAATCTGGAGCATTAACAAGACCAAACTCTACCGGTTTACGCCTGTTAAGGAAAAGCTGTTTCCTGTGCCTGTTTTGATGATTTATGCTTTGATTAACCGGCCGTATGTTTTAGACCTGCATCCCGGGAACAGCATGGTGGAATATCTGGTTAACCGGGGGTTTGACGTATATATGCTGGACTGGGGGTATCCCGGCCCTGAGGATAAGGACATGAAATTTGATGACTATGTCCTGGACCAGATTCCCCGGGCTGTACAATTAGCGCTGAGGACCTCAGGGGCCAAAGAACTGAGTATTCTCGGCTACTGCATGGGTGGGACTATTGCAACCCTTTATGCGGCCACCCACCCGCAAGCGCCTATTCACGACCTGATATTGCTGGCCTCTCCTATCGACTTTGCTGACGCCGGGGCCTATACTACCTGGCTTAACGGGAAGTATTTCCATGTGGATAAAATGGTCGATACTATGGGGAATATCCCACCTGATATGATTGATTTTGGGAACAAGATGTTAAAGCCGGTCACTAATTTCGTCAGTTCCTGGGTAAATCTTTATGACCGGGTCTGGGATGAAAAATTTGTTTTTGGCTGGCAGAAGATGAACAAATGGATAAATGACGGTATTGCCTTCCCCGGCGAGGCTTTTCGCCAGTGGATTAAGGAACTTTACCAGAACAACAAGCTTATTAAGGGTGAATTCAAGATGCGGGGCCGTGCGGCTAAACTGGAAAATATCAAATGCCGGGTGCTTAATTTTGCCGGGGAAAGGGATCACATCGTCCCCATCCAGCAATCCCGGACTCTCCCGCAATTTATCTCCAGTAAAGACTATGAGTTCATCTCACTACCGGCCGGACATGTCTCCCTGGTAACCGGCCGCTTGGCCAGTAAGCAGGTTTATCCGAAAATAGCCGGTTGGCTGCAGGCCGGTCAGGAAATTGGGGAATAATTCAACCGGGAAAAACTGCCTATACTAGGGCAGTTTTTTTTCTCCCCCTGCAGGAAAATGGGTCATAGATGGCCAATGTACAAAAAAATAGATATGACGAAAGTACAAAGGGGGGAGTAAAGTGGCCAAAGAATTAGTAATCAATCCCCAGCGCTGCATTGGCTGTACCACCTGTGCCCTGACCTGTTCCATTACTTACGGCGAGGACTTTAACCTAAACCGGGCCTTTGTCCAAATCCTCAAAGATGACCGTAAAGGCTTGTTTAGCATCGCTTTTTCGTCTGCCTGCAAGGGCTGCAAAAAGTGCGCCGAGGTCTGCCCGTCAGGCGCCCTCAGGACGATAGAAGTTGCGGACAAGCCCAAGGAAGGCCAATGAACCACTAATGGATGAGGAGTTGACATAAAGATGAACGGATATGCAGGTAAATTATTGGACATCGACCTGAGCACAGCCACGATTCAGGAAAAAATCCTTGATGAACAGCTAGCCCGCAAATATCTGAGCGGGTTGGGCTTTAATGCGGAAATTCTCTACCGGGAGCTTCAACCCGGCATTGACCCCCTGGGGCCGGAAAATATCCTGGTCTTTAACGTGGGAGTTATGGTAGGCACCAACATTCCCACAGCCAGCAGGATTGAAGCCTCGGCCAAGTCACCTCTCACCGGCCGTTTCGGTACTACCAACTCAGGTAATTACTGGGGAAGTGAACTGAAATTTGCCGGGTATGACGGTGTTATCGTCAGAGGTAGGGCGGAAAAGCCCACCTATGTGTTGATCAGGGACGAAGAGGTAAAATTTCTGGATGGCGGCCATTTATGGGGCAAGGATTGCTGGGAGGCCATTGACCTGATCAGGGCAGACCACCGGGACCCCGAAATTCAGGTAGCCCTAATCGGTCCCGCCGGGGAGAACCTGGTGCGTTTTGCCAGTATTGAAAACGGCTATTATGATGCCTGGGCCAGGACGGGCTTGGGAGCGGTTATGGGCTCCAAAAACCTTAAGGCTATTGCCGTAAGGGGGACAGGCAGTGTAAAGGTAGCCCATAAGCGGGAGTTCTTAAGCGCTGTTGATGAGACCAGAAGGGCTATTGTAAGTTCACCCTTCTTTGGGGCTTTCAGCAAATTTGGTTCGATGTTAGCAACCGGTCCCTACCATGAATTCGGAGCTTTACCCGGACGAAATTTTCAAACCGGTTACCTGCCCACCTGGTGGGAGACCAGAGGCAGGCCTCAGGTTCCCAAATTCAGCAAGCGGGGTGTAGGCTGCATTGCCTGCAACATTGCCTGTGCCCACTGGGCTGAGGTTAAGGAAGGGCCTTTTGCCGGTTTGAAGATGAAGGACCTGGAGGTTACTCCTGTTTTTGCTTTCGGCGCCCAGTGCGACATTGAGGATTTATCAGTGGTAGTTAAAGCTACTGAGGTCTGCCAGCGTTTGGGTATGGATTTGGTCTCCGCCGGTTCCAGTGTCGCCTTTGCCATGGAGTTGGTCCAGAGGGGCATACTGACCAGGGATGACCTGGGTTTCGAACTGCCCTGGGGAGAAGTGGAAGGCAGCCTGCAGTTGTTGGAAGACATTGCCCTGCGCAAAGGAGTGGGAGCTGTGCTGGCCGAAGGAACCGGCAGGGCAGGGGAGAAAATCGCCGGCGCCATGGACTGCGCGATGACAGTCAAGGGTCTGGAAATTCCCATGTATGACCCCCGGGGACGCTGGTCCACCTGGACTCTGGGCTTTCTTACCAATCTGCGGGGGGGTGACCACCTGCGCTCCCGGAACCCGGTAGAGAATCTTAAGTATAACGAAAATATAGAGCCTTATCGCACCGAAAAGTTCGGGTTTGACCTGAAGCTCTACGAACAATTGGATATGCCTGCTGCTGTTAAGGAAGATATTTTCACCGCCCCGGCAGGGGAGGTAAATGTGGCTAAAATGGCCAAATGGGCGGAAGACCTCCTGGCCCTCTACAACTCTCTGGGCATCTGCATCAGGCCGCCTGTGCTCCAGCAAGTCGGCCCCACCCTGATGGCTAAGCTCTATACCACCTTAACCGGCTGGGAAATCACCCCTGAGGAGATGATTCAGGCCGGAGAGCGGATCTGGAACCTGCAGAAGCTGTTCAACCTGCGCGAAGGTGAAGCAAGG
Source organism: Bacillota bacterium (assembly GCA_021848765.1). Lineage (GTDB taxonomy): Bacteria > Bacillota > Carboxydocellales > JAJZTU01 > JAJZTU01. The sequence goes on along the minus strand of JAJZTU010000085.1, from coordinate 2,497 downwards.
TCTGAGCATGTGTTTCCGGAACGTTTCTACCGGGTTCCCCTGCCTGAAGGCCCTGCCGCCGGCAGGGTACTGGACCGGGAAAGGGTGGAAGCCGCCCTGGACGAATACTTTCAGGCCCGCGGCTGGGATCCCGCTACTACCGGGCCCGGTACGGAGAAACTGCAGGAACTGGGATTGCGGCAATAGCCCTCTAAAAATCGACATTTTTCGTTAAAGCTGATTACCCCACCCACCGATAATAATAATACCGGGTAGCTTTTCCAGGTTAGGCTTACTTTACCCGAGACCGAACACGGAGGCGGGGTGATGTTGGACACCAGAACGGAAGTACTAATCTAAATTGGAGGGATTGCCGGAATGAAAAAACTAGTTACTATTGCCGCCCTGGTTAGCTTTATGTTAGGTTCGCTGGGTACCGCTTTTGCCGAGGGGGTTAAAGCTCCTGAAAGTACTGCCACCACCGAAATTACTACCGCTGCTGCGGTTACAGCACCCGTTTACGGAGAACCGGCTGTTGAATCCGATGAACCCACTGTTGCCGAGGCCGCCTATGGTAAGGCTTTCTTCGGAACAGTAAAAAAAATCCTGCCTGCTCAGAAGACCTTTGTAGTCGTCCACAAGAAAAATAAAAAAATTGGTAAGTTTAGCGTCGATAAAAACACCAAGTTTTTCCTGAGGGGAAGGCAGGTTGGACCTGCTGCTTTACGGATAGGTGACCGGGTGGTTGTATTCGTCAAGGCCGGTAACCCCAATAAGGCAGTACGGGTAAGAATAGTCGGCGGTAAGGCCCTTGGTAAGAATAAGGCAGAAAAGCTGCAAGCGAAGGTAAAACAACAGGTTAAGCAAAAGCTGCAAGCGAAGGTAAAACAACAGGTTAAGCAAAAGCTGCAAGCGAAGGTAAAACAACAGGTTAAGCAAAAGCTGCAAGAGAAGGTAAAACAAGAAGCGAAGGATAAGGTTCAAGGGAAGGTACAACAAGTCAAAGACAGAGTTCAAGAGAAGGCCAAAGAACGAGTTAAAGAACGAGTTCAGGAGAAGTTGAAAGAACGGGTTAACGGTAAAGGCCGGAAGGGACCCGGCCGGGAATAAATAGCAAAGCAATAGGGAATACAACACTTCGGCATCCTGAATCCAGGATGCCGGTTTTATTTAAAGATGTGGCTAACCGGTACCCTGGTGTCCCAGCCGCAGTGGGGACAGGCCATTAAGTGAACACAGGGAAGGGTTTCTTCACTTTCAATCAAACCCTCGGGTTGGGCGTTGGCCGGGGATTCATCCGGGGTAGCGGAATCAGCCGGGGCATTAAAAAACTCCCGTGGAGTCCAGAGATTCACCAGATTTAAGGATTCCTCATCCATGTAAGGGCTATAAGGTCCAGAATAATCGTTCACACTTCCTGCATCGGTCATCCCCTCTCCACAAAAGGGGCAGGTAGCGGATAGTTTAGTCAATCCATTGCAGGCAGGGCATACCTCTTCCATGAAACTGCTCCTTTCCCCGGTTTAGGTTTCTTTTGGGGCCTGCTATCTAAGGTGTATCATAATTCATTTCGGGAAGCTGCCCGGAGTTGGGGTTTCCGGCAATCCCGCCTTGAAGGGAATTCATATCTACATGAACACTGTCCAGGGCATCGACATCGGCAAGAGTATCCCCGATGTTCCGTTTGCTGTCCGGGGAATTGAGTCCACCCAGTTTGAAAGTAGCGCTAACTTTTTTTGCCATTCTTGAAACCTCCTCATAGGATGTTAGACTTTAATCAGGGGTTTCACAACCTCAAAACCTAAGCATAGTATCCTGTATTTGCCTTGTTTCTATGCAAAGTCTTGATAATCGTGGCCCTGAGGCCGTTGGAAATATTTATGCATGGCTTCCATCAGCAGGAATTGATATAATTGTGCTGGAAAAGAGCTTAGCCATAGAGGGAGTTTGCTCCTCCTGGGAAATGACAACTGGGAATGACAACTAGGGGGGAGAACGACAATGCAAAGAGCCGCAACTCTTGTAGTTGCCCTAATCCTAGCCCTGACCCTCGCTCCGGCCGTAAGCCGGGCAGCTTCCGGAGGAATGCGTTCAGCCCTGCAACAAGCAGGTGGGTGGCAGTATACGGTAAAACCCGGTGACACCCTGTTTTTCATGGCTAAAAGGTTTGGTACCAGTGTAGAAGCTATTCGCAAAGCTAATGGGTTGAAAGGGTCGTACCTGGAAGCCGGACAAGTTGTGACCATCCCTACAGCCGGGTCCTCCCGGGGAGGGAATAACCAAGGCCGTAGTAAGCCGGCCTGGCGTGCCCGGACCGTTTCCCGGGGAGATGCCTCCGGAAGGAGTGGCATCCCAGCCAGGTTTACTCAGGAGGACTTGTACTGGCTGGCCAGGATTATTTACGCCGAGAGCAGGGGAGAGCCCTTTGAAGGCCAGGTGGGCGTGGGGGCGGTAATCCTTAATCGCCTGGATAACCCGGCGTATCCCAAAACTATTAAGAATATAATCTTTGAGAAGT
>JAJZTU010000084.1 GCA_021848765.1 Bacillota bacterium | reverse complement strand
TTTAAGGAAGGGGGAAATCTTAAGAGACAAAGTCCAACAGTTGAAGAATATCCTTCGGCGCCTAAATGATGCGGGTCCCCAGGGTTCTTCCCTGAATTAACAGTTCTTTTAATCTTTCCGGATGGTTGCCATTGATAATCCAACACTTAACTTTTTCCGGTAAATACTTGATGAAAAACGGGTCGACTATTTGGTGTTGTTGCAAATCCTTTCTGGCGACTGTTGATAAAAGTTGACAATCAACTGCTCCTTTAGGGTCTGCAGAACAAATTCCATTTTGGTCTTTCAGGAGGACAAAAAGTTCAGCCTGCATCAGGGAAACTGCATAGGCAGCAATAGAGTCCGACGTGACTTGCCATGAATAAGGCAATGTATCATAGGCTTTAAAATAAGCAAAAGGAGTCCAGATAAAAACGCCAGTCCGGTATTTTACCGGCAAAAGAGACGGGTCATCAATTATGATACTGTCCTGAATCAAGTGATGCAGGAGCAAGCCGTATTGATCCATAGCCATAATTGCCATATAGTGGGCAATTTTTTTGTCCAAGTGATATTTCAGGTAATCCTGCCGTACCAGATTGGCGTAAGCCCCGCCACCGGGGATTATGCAGATCAAGTTTTCCGCACTGAGTTGATGGATCATCTGAGACAGTTGCGGTAAATGGTCTCCGTAGCTCAAGCTCCCTCCTACTTTGAGGACAATTTTTTTAGTCATACCTGGTTATCTCTCCTCGAACTTTTTCGATAAAAGCCAGGGCTACGGCAAAACTGGGAGCAGCTATTGATGCAGCTTTACCAAATTGGTCTTCAAGACTGATGGTTTCTAACCCTATTCTCCCGGCACATTTTTTAGCCAGGAATTCTCCCAAACCAGTGGTTACCATAGGTAGTTGATTGCCTTTCGGGAAACGGGAAAGAACCTGCAGGACGGCCTCGGTGAGGAGCTGAATCTGTTTTTCCTGGATGTATCTGGCCATATTGACTATCTCTTCCTCTTGTAATAGTTCTGTGTCGGCACAAACCAGACGAGCCAAGCGTTCTAAAGCAAATTCCCTGCTCTTTTCCCGTCTATCAGGGGTATCCAGGGCATATTGTTGCTTAGATAAATTGCCCAAGATCAGGTGAACATCTCCGATAATGGCAAAATACTCAGCAGCTGTGCGGCAAAAGCTACCGTTGACCGGTATTGCAGGAACAATGGTGTTGATATTGGTTCGCAAGGCCCCCATATAAACCAATTCTCCTGCCTGGAGCCGGGTTAAGTCATTTCTCCCCCGGGTGGCAATTTGCCCGTTGATAATAGGGATGATATCGGTGCTGGTAGTCCCTATATCAACAAAGAGGCAGTTGGGGTACATTTGGGAGACAAGCAAGGCGGAAGCTGTCCAGTTGGATGCGGCCACCTGGATAGGGTTTTGTCCGGCTGTCTCCACACCCACAAATTTACCACTTACATCAAGGACATAGAGAGGGACATTGGGGAAGGCCTCTTCCAGGCAGGTAAGGATAAATGATACGCCTTCTCTTTTATTCCGAAAAGCATCGGAAAGTTCGGCAGTCATGGTGACTCCCATGGCTTCCGCAGAGCCAAGTTTTTCTGCCAGTTTTCGCAGTACTTCTATCAGCGCTTCTCGATTTTGCCAGATTTCAAAGTATTGGGAGGCAACTTTCTGCTGGACAATTGTTCCGTCCCGGAATATGATTAATGTGGCTTTAGTATTGACACCACCGATATCCCAGCCAATAACAGTATTCATCTTATCACCTGCTCAATAAAGTTTTCAATTCTTGAATGCTGAAATCGACCTGACCAATCAGGGAGAACGGTTCCAATGGCTTATCTGAGCAACAGGCTTGGAGGATCAGACCGGCAATGTTTCTGCCAGCCACCTGTTTCAACCCAAGATAGGAAGTAGTCAATCTCGGGTTGATCTCCATTATTATTGCTGCTTTCTCAGTCAGGACCATATCCACGCCTAAATAACCTTTCAACCCGCTGATGGTGGAACAAGCTTGCCGGGCAGTAAAAAGAGCCAGGTCTTGTAAAGGGTGGGAAAGGGGGACTGTTCCCCCCAGGTATTCCATTCGGAAGGAAGATTGAATTTTTTGGGCATTAAGACTAAGGGGAGTAATCTGCCGCCCATTACTGATCAAGGATACACTTGCCGGGGTTCCGGCAATATATTCTTGCACCAGGTAGGGCTGGTCCCCAATTTGTCTGCAAACTTGCTGTAATTCATCTTGCGTATGAACAATAAATATTCCGGAACAGCCAACGCCATCCCGAGGCTTCAGGACTAAAGGATAAGGCAAATCCCTAAAATTGGCAAGCTTGTTTTGCCGGTAGGAGGCGGGTACTGTTTTGGGGACCGGTAGTCCGTGCTGACTCAGAATTTGATAAGTTTGATATTTGTCGGTTGTTATTCTGACTGCTTGTGGGCTGGCGCCCAACAAGAGTTTGCCTTTTTGTATCACCATTTCACTCAGTTCGGCCAAAATCCCCTCCATTTCCGGCGCAATTAATAAAACAGCATCATTCTTGTCCACCAGGCCGGAAAAGATTTGGTCAAATTGTCCCCTGTCTACCGGGACGACTTCGTCAGCGGTAAGCTTAAGGTTGGCAAATCTAATGTCCAGGGAAGTAACAAGGTAAGGCCTTTCCGGTAAATTATGTAAATCATCTAATACAGCGTTAAGCATAGCATAACCCTCTATTAGGAGATCATGGGGAATTTTTTTGTCACAACATCCTCCACCCGAGACATACTCATGGACAAAAATTTTCACAACTATCACCCTTATTAATAAATTTTTATATAGATTAAACCTGGGAAAAAATCAGGAATACCCTGTTATTCTATCCTGTCTGGAGGTGAAATAAAGTGAATTCAAATGTTAGACGTATTTACCAGGCCTGGGAAAAATGTATTCAATCCGGTCCAACAGAATTACCCGGAGTGAAACCCTCCATTGTCCAGTCATGGCAAAGGTGCCTGGAGATGAAAGTTGACCCTTATCAAACTGCTTCCAACCGGATATCTGGGGAAGAGTTAAAGGAAAAACTCACAAACAACAATAAATTAATTGATGTTGCCAAACCATTTATGCAAGAATTATACCAATTTGTTGCCGGGTCGGGTTTTGCGGTGCTATTAGTGGATACAGAGGGGTACATCCTGGAGGTAGTAGGGGATAAGCATATTCTTAAAACGTATCCGTACCTGCGCCAAGGGGAAAACTGGCAGGAACAGTATAAAGGAACAAACGCTATGGGCACACTTTTAGTGGAACAGAAACCATTACAAGTAAATGCTACGGAGCACTTTTGTCAATTGAACCATCATTTAACTTGCTCAGCGGCACCTATATATGATCCTCAGGGTAGATTCGCGGGAATTTTGGACCTTTCGGGAGATTTTCGCAAAACCCATCTTCACTCTCTGGGGATGGTGGTTGCCGCAGTTGCGGCCATTAAGAACCAGTTAAGTTTGCAACAGGCCTCGGATGAGGTATTAATGACCTATAATCAATTAAATGCCATTGTTGATTCTATGTCAGAAGGGCTGTTATCTTTTGATAAGGATGGCAAAGTTATTCGGATTAATTCGGTAGCCGGCAAAATTTTGAGAATTAATCCGGAGGATTTTTTGGATCAGGATATAACGGAAGTGTTTGCTACTGATGAAATCAAGAGTCTTATTTTTAATCAAAAAAAAGTTTTAAATGATTATGAAATGTTATTAGACACCGCAAAGGGCAGGTTGCATTTCACAACTTCAAGTAGGATTATCAGGGGAAAGAACGGGGAAATTTCCGGCGCGGTAATGACTATTAAAGAGATCAAAACTGTTCGTAAGTTGGTTAATCAAATGGTAGGAGCACAAGCCAGGTTTACTTTTGCAGATCTCATTGGTACCAGTCCAAAACTTCAGGAATGCATCAAATTAGCCAAGCTTGCTGCCCGCGGCAATTCGTCGATTTTGCTTGAAGGCGAAAGTGGGACGGGGAAAGAGGTTTTCGTCCAGGCTGTCCATAATTACAGTAATCAACAAGGAGCTTTCGTAGCTATAAATTGTGCTGCCATCCCTCGTGAACTTATTGAAAGCGAACTATTTGGCTACGAAGAAGGAGCTTTCACCGGGGCTAAGCGTGGAGGCCGGCCAGGCAAGTTTGAACTGGCCAATGGAGGAACTCTTTTTCTTGATGAAATAGGAGATATGCCTTTGGATACTCAGGTAGCCTTGTTAAGGGTTTTGCAAGAAAAGCAGGTTGTCCGGGTAGGTGGGACCAAGTCGATTCCTATTGACCTGAGATTAATTGCTGCCACCAATAAAGATTTGTACAGTGAAGTAAAAAAGGGAAATTTCCGGCTGGATTTATATTATCGTTTGAATGTTATTACTTTACACATTCCTCCATTAAGAGAAAGAAAAGGAGATATCCTGATCTTGGCAAACAATTTTATCAGAAAATTAGGAAGGCCGTTAGGAAAGGATTCAGTAAAGCTTTCCAGTGAAGTTGAAGAAAAATTATTGAATTATCCCTGGCCTGGGAATGTACGGGAGTTAGAAAATACTATAGAACGGACGGCAGAAGTGCTTGGAATTTGCCGTAATACCTTGTACCGTAAAATTAAGGAATATGAAATTGAGTTGGATTTACCTGCAAAAAATTAATCAATTGTGTTGGCTTTTCGCACATGCTCTAAAATGTGACACTTTAGTAAAATTACGGGGAATTACTTGGAGAACTTAAAGGTTTAGCCTGGTACGGAGTGGCAAGCGCTCCCAAATTCAACACTTTTAGCTTTTATCTGAAGCAGGATGTATTTATCCTGTTTTTTTCTTTTCCAGTCCGGGGAGCTTGAAAGTAACCAGAGCAGAGAAGTTAATGACAAGAATTTCAGAGTATCTGACGATTGGCATCATTTTTGCGTTAAGTACATATCAAATGTGTACTGTGGGTCTTAAGGGGTGATGCAAAATGTAGAAATGTAGAAAAGGTACCGGACATTCAGTAGTTAGAAAATTTTATACTTAATAAGGAGGAGACTTATGTCACAAGCCATCTACCAAAAAATGATCAATGAGGCCATTGCTGCCCAGAAAGCTGACCTGAAAGTAATTGGTGAAAAAAGAGGGACTTCGTTTACTATTGCTGATGCCAAGCCTTATGTAGAAGCTGTAAACGGTATGACCGCCGGAGAAGGTCAAAGCAAAGAAGTCATTAATCTCCATGTCCATTCGGTAAATGCCCATTATGACATTCTGAATGAATTAACCGACACGGTGCGGCCGGAGGATGACCCCTTTGTAGAGCATTATCAGACCCCGGCTATTTTAGAGGTCCTTTATGAAGCCGACCCGGCCTTCAGGAAGTCCATGGAAAAATTCATTGATGCTATTGCGGAAAATGAGGCGCTGATCGGCAGGGAAGCAACCCGCAGGTATGGAGGATTCTACGGTCCTACTTGTGTCGTTGATTTCGCTTTTGCACCCGGCTCAACCAGTAATGTAGTGAATACCATACTGTCTAAATTGGATATTGATAAAGATCATAAGAAAGCTATTCTTTCTTCCAAATCGTGGGGAATGAATACATCATATGGTATCGGAGCGGCTTTTGCCCAGTCGGTAGAAGCTGGAAAGACTGTAGCAGAAGCAGTAAAAGATGAAATAGCTATGCTGCAGATGGTCTATGATACCCCCGTGGCAGCACAGGCCAAGCTGATGCAAGACCTTGGTCACAGTTCCTTTGATGTGAAAAGCTACATGCAGTCCTATAAAGACCAAATGAAAAACACTATCTTAAGTGCAGTGGAAGCTGGGGTGCATTATGGAAATATTGTAACTGTGCCGGCCTATTGTGTGGGTGATGTAGCTCACCATATTTCTCAGTCTATGTTTAACATGGCTAAGGATGATGTGACCATGGCCATCATTGAAGCTACTTCTCAAGTAATGGAAAACACTTTGAACAGGGGCCTGAGTGAGGCTAAGTTTGAGAGTGCTTATGATGTGCTGGGAGTCGCAACTGGTTCCACTGCAACGGCGGTAGCCGCTATCTTAGAAAAAGACGGGTTTACTGTACCGATGGTAATTGATTTGCTAACTAAGCGTTACACTAACTATGTCCAGTTGTACCCTAACCGAGGACCAGCAGCCGAACTGCATAATGCTGATTTTATGGATATGATACATAGAGGTAGTAAGATCAAGTCAGGTGGAGCCAAAGTCAGAGGTGTTAAAGTAGACCTTTCTCCCCTTGACGGGAATGAGATCCTCAATAATCCTCAGCGCTATACCTATCCGGCATGCGCAATTACCGTCCGGTTTTCTTCATTGATGAGGTTGGCCGACTTCCCTTGCCTCTTAACCAGTGAGCCGGTAACGGCAACCTTGATGACCAATGTTATTGCCTTAAATCCCAAGTCTCCCGGTTCTCCGGCCAGGGTATGCAAAGACTGTGCGAGTTGTACTCTGGTGAAGAGATGTCAATACTGCAACTGGAATTCTGCAGTGTAAAAACGGGATGAAGGAAGAAGAACCTGACCCTTTGTTAAAAAGGGTCAGGTTCAACCTTATAAAAAACTATGAGTAATTGGAGGGGCGGTTTACCATGCAAACTTCATTATGGAAAAAGTTTCTTGCCGAATTAATAGGTTCTTGGATGCTGGTACTGGTAGGTGCAGGTTCTGCCGTGGTTACTTTGTTATTGGCTAAGGGAGAAAAGTACGCCTCGGACTTTGGTATCGGTATTGGAGCCCTGGGAGGGCTTGGGGATTGGGTGGGAATTGGTTTAGCCTTTGCTATTGTTGTGGCAGCGGCCATATATATTTTTGGACCTATTTCCGGCTGTCATATCAATCCGGCGGTGACCGTTGCGTTATGGGCTACCAAGCGTTTTCCGGCAAACGAAGTCCTTCCGTATATTGGCGCTCAATTGCTTGGTGCCTTCCTTGGCGCCGTAACCCTGGCCGTAATGCTGGGTGAGAGAGCTGCCACCGTAGGTGGTTTAGGAGCCCCCGGACCTTTCCCCGGCGTTTCGGATGTCCAGGCCTTTGTTGCGGAGGCTGTAGGGACCTTTATCCTGATGATGACTATTATGGGTGTAGCTGTGGATAAAAGGGCTCCCCAGGGTTGGGCCGGTTTGATTATCGGATTAATAGTTGGCGGTGTAATTATTACTATGGGAAACATTTCCGGACAGGCAATTAATCCGGCACGTACCTTTGGACCTTATTTAGGAGATGCTTTGCTAGGTGGTCCAGTCCTGTGGGGTAAGTTTTGGATTTACACGTTGGGGCCCATTCTTGGTAGTGTTGCTGCAGCGTGGATCTATGATTATGTGGCCGATACGAAGCTCCAGAATATGAGTTCCACAGATAATTCGCAGTAAAAAGTATGTGAACTTTAATCAAGAAAAAGCCAATTGCATCTGGCTGGTTGGCCATTTGCAATTGGCTTAGCTAATTTAATTTCAGCTTTACACTGGGAAGGAGATACAACATGCGGGTTATTCCTGTGCTGGATATTAAAAATGGTCTTGTGGTCCATGCTCACTACCCGTTAATTCAGGAAATCGCAGCACAAAAAGGTATAAAACTAATGGTGGATGCGGGGGCAAACAATGTAGAAATGGTTGGACAATTATTGAAATTAGGAGTCGATAAGATAATTATAGGCTCAGAAACTTTGGCTGAAATCAGGCAATTAACCGAAATTCTTAAGACTTATGCCAACCGGATAATTTTCAGTATAGACATAAAAGATGATAAAATAATTACCTTATGTTATGAATTAAAAACAAAGCAAATTACCGAAATAATAGCAGAATTACTATCCCTGGGGGTTAAAGAGTTCATTTACCTGCCCCTTTCCAATGTAGGGACCGGGCAAGGGCTGGAAGTAAACCATCTTAAAGGGCTACTGCCCTTAAAGTCACAAATGAAAATGATTGTGGGTGGAGGCATCAAGGATAAAAATAACTTACTTGTACTGAGAAAACTTGGTTTCGACGGAGCGCTTACGGCTACTGCCCTTCATTCAGGCAGGATAACTGTTGGGGATTTGGTTTAAAATTTTCCTGTTGATAGGGGACGGAATTAGAGATAAAATCTAAATTAACGGAGAATTTTCGATTAATAATTTTAGAAAATCCTCAATTGATGTTGACAGGGAGGAAAGCCCTAACATGAATAAGCCGTCTCTGTTATCCTTAGGAGTGTTGATTCTTGGCTTGGCCGCAATTTTCTTCTTTGTTGCGGGGTATTTGTTTATACCTGCCGTTGATCTAGGGCGGATAGATGCGCCGGAAAGTCTAAAAAATATGGGCTCCCCCCAAAAAACGGAACATTTTATGCTGATTGCCCACGAATATACTAATCCTTACTGGGCTAGGGTACGACAAGGGGCTGAAGATGCCGCCAAAGAATTAGGGATAACTATTGAGTACGTGGGGCCAAAAGAAGCCAATCTCCAGGAACTGGTCGAGTTCATGGAAATGGCTATTGCCGCCAAGGCTGATGGGATCATTACCTATGTTCTCAATGATAAAAGCCTTCAACCATATATTAATAAGGCCATGGACAAAGGCATCCCTGTAATTACCGTGGATACTGATGCCCCCGGTAGCAAGAGAGTTGCTTATGTAGGGACTAACAACTATCGTTCGGGGTTGGTAGCCGGTGAGGTTTTGGCGAAGGCCACCGGTGGATATGCCAAAGTAGGGATTATCAGCGGAGACTTGCAGGCTTCCAATCAGATTTTACGGGTGGAAGGAATAAAAGAGGTACTCAGGAAGTATCCGGGGATGGAGATTATGACCATTGAATCTTCCCATATCACCCGTATGGGTGCTGCCCAGAAAACCCAGGCCATGTTAAAAAAGTATCCTGAAATCAAGGCAATTGTCGGAACCAGCGCCCTGGATGCCATTGGTATTGCCCAGGCTGTGGCAGAACAAAACAGGTCCGGCCAGGTGATTATTGTGGGGTATGATGACCTGCCGGAAACCCTGGAAATGATCAAAGCGGGTACCGTATATGCCACCATTGTACAAAAGCCATATCAAATGGGATACCTGGCTGTGAAGATGATGCATGAAGTCAAACAAGGCAAGAGAGTATCCTCTGTGGTGTACACTGGGGTTGAGGTGGTAACCAAGAAGCAGGAATAGCCTGGATAAGGAGCGGTTGTTTTGAAGGGAACAATTCGATCATGGACTAAATCGACGATAAAAAAGAAGCTTTTGATATCTTTTTCCTTCTTGATTTGTCTAATGGTAATATTAAGTTATTTCCCCTTATATTACACCAGTACAGCGATCAATCAATACAACGGGATGCTGCAAGAATTGCTCTTCCTGAACAACTTGTCCCAAAAGGTGAGCCAAACTGCCGACTTACTGGAGCGCTACTTGTTTGACAGGTCACCCCAAGCCTTGTCACAATATGAACAGAACAAAAAACAGCTCCTGACCGAGAAAGAACAAGTTCATCCATTACTGGAGGAACAGGAAAGCCGTCTGTTACAGAGAAATATTATCCATATGATTGAGAGTTTTTTACAGGAAGCTGACAGGGCTATTGAACTCAGTCTGGACAGAGACCAGGCGTACTATGAACACTATACGGAGGCTAAAAAAATTTCCGGTTTTATCGAGGACCAGTTCAAAAAGTTCATTTCCCTTCAATTGACCAACAGTCAAGCTGTGTACCGGCAGTTTGAATCCCAAGTGCAGGTGCTCCGGCGGCTGACCAATACTATCATCATAAGCGTGGCCTTATTTAGCATCACTTTTGGTATCTGGTTTGCCAACGGTATCAGCAGGCCTGTCACCCGGTTGGTCTCGGCGGCAGAAGAGATTTCCCGGGGTAATTTTGACCTGGAGAAAATAGAGGTGCGGGCTAACGACGAAATCAGTATCCTAGCCGGTGCCTTTAATAACATGACGGAAAATATCCGGCGGCTGATCGGGGAAATTTCCAGGAAGGCTGACCTGGAGGCTAAACTCCAGGAGGAGGAAATGAAAAACCTGCAAATGTCTAACTTGTTAAAGGAAGCGGAGGTCAAGGCCCTGCAGTCCCAAATTAAGCCACACTTTCTTTTTAACACATTGAATGTTATTGCCAAGACAGCCATGTTGGAAGGGGCGGAGAAAACCTGCGTCCTGATTGAATCCCTGGCCCACTTGTTCAGGTATAATTTAGGAAAGATCGATAAAGCAGTACCTCTGGGTGAAGCACTGAGTACCGTTAAGGAGTATATTCGTATCCAGCAAGCCAGGTTTGGAGACAGGGTACTGTTTAACGTGGAGGCGGACGATGAGGCCTTGTTGGTCCCAATCCCTTATATGAGCTTACAGCCCCTGGTGGAAAATGCGTTTATTCACGGGATAGAAGATTCAGAAACCGGCGGGGAGATTAACATTATTGTCCGGAAAACGGGAGACATGGTGCAGGTCAGGATTGTGGACAACGGTGCAGGGATCCCGCCGGACAGGCTGGCAAAAATTTTTGAGGAAGACGGTGGGGAAAAGCCGGTAAGTGGCCATTCTACCGGATTGGGCCTTAAAAATGTACTGCGCCGGCTGCAACTGTTCTATGGCCGGGATGATGTAATGAACATTCAAAGTCAAGCCGGCAAGGGTACGGAAGTAACTCTTACCTTACCGGCCCGGGAGGGGTGATAAGATGTACGGGCTGCTGATAGTTGATGACGAGGCCATCGTCAGAGAGGCCCTCAAGTCGGTAGCGGTGAAGTCGTCCTCCCGGGTGAGGGTTGTGGGAGAAGCGGAAAACGGCCGCAGGGCAATAGAGATGGCGGAGGAACTGAAGCCAGACGTTATCTTTATGGATATCAAGATGCCCGGTATTAATGGTATCGAAGCAACCAAAGAGATCAGAGCCAAGTTACCCAACGCCAGGGTTATTATCATGACTGCCTATGACTATTTTAATTACGCCAAAGAAGCTCTCCAATTGGGAGTGCAGGACTACCTGCTCAAACCTGTCAAAAAGGAAACCATATTGGAAATCCTGGAACAAGCGGTAAGATCTTTGGACATGGAACGGGAAATCCGGAAAAAAGATCTGGTCTTGAAGGAAAAATTGAACACGGTGCGCCCTTTTGTGGAAGCTGAATTGACCTATTCTCTGATCTTCGGCGGGACGGCCAATCCCGATGTCCTGGGCTGGGCGGACTTGTTAGAGGTACGCCTGAATGCCGGTTTCGCTATGGTAGCAACCCTCGGCCAAGGGTTGCACAATGTTACCGGTATGATGGAAAAAACCCTGCTACGACAAAAGGTATATGATTGCATCAGAGATGTTGCCAAGAACAACTGCCCGTGCCTGGTGAGCCCTTTGATTTCGGATCACGTGGTGATATTTGTCTCCATTGATGAGGATTTTGACCCCTATAACATTCGGGTGTGGTCCATTAACCTGGCCCGGATAATCCGGGAACAAGTAAAGAAGATGGCTGATACGAGGATATTTGTCGGAATCGGTCAACCTTATTGCTCTATTGAAAGACTGCATGATTCCTATCACGAAGCCCTTGTTGCAGCTACTACCCCTTCGGTCTCCCAGAAGGTGAATCATTATGGAGATATTAATCCTCATGACTACGGGGTAACTAATTA
>JAJZTU010000083.1 GCA_021848765.1 Bacillota bacterium | reverse complement strand
TGGCAGCAGAATATATTCTGGCCGCGGGAAATCACCAGGTGATACTCTGTGAACGGGGTATCCGCACCTTTGAGACCTTTACCAGGAACACTATGGATGTTGGGGCCATACCTGCAGCCAAGCATTTATCCCACCTGCCCGTGATTGCAGACCCCAGCCATGCTACCGGCCGCTCGGGGATGGTGCCGCCCCTGGCCAAGGCTGCAGTGGCAGCCGGAGCGGACGGCCTGATTATTGAGGTGCATAATAACCCTGAGGAGGCCCTTTGTGATGGGCCCCAGTCCTTAACCCCTGAGAATTTTGAGCTGCTGATGGGTGACCTGCGCCTGGTAGCCCGGGCGGTGGGACGGGAAATCTAATTGTACCGGCGGTTTCAATGAATATGAGGTAGTGAGAAAAAAGGTTGCTGTAAAGATCAGGGTTTTTCCCTGATTATTCGGGCAAAAATATAGGAGGTTACCCGGTAGTTAAGCGGTTTTAATTATGACAAAATAATATTAACACCTGTTATGATAGTAGTTGAAAATTTGTATATACCTTATACTCGATTTAAGAAAACCATAGAAGGCACTTAAACAACAAGTGCTTTCTTTTATTTTACAAATCCCATGGAAATATTTTTTTATTTATATATTGGGATTGTCCATGTATAATTACTTTACTATCTTATAAGGGAAAAGAAAAACCCCCATTTGACTTAAATTATTCGGAATATCCGCCCGGTGAAGTTGAAACAATTACCACGGCAGCAATATGAAAGGAGGAAACTGCATGTTCAGGAAAAGGGGTAATGGATTGGTCCCAATAGTACTATTAATGATTGCTATTATAGGGTTAACTGGATGCACTTCCACTTCTCCATCCTACGAGAAGATCAGCCTTTCCACTGTAGAGAAACCCGAAGTTAAACCAAACCGGGCACCGGAAGCGGCCCCCTTGAGGGTAGCAGTAGCCTCAGTTACGTCGGCTAAAGAGAGCATCAAGTATTATGACGAATTGTTAAACTATCTGGGCAAAAAGCTGAACCGGCCGGTAATTGTTGTACAGAGGAAAACCTATGCTGAAATTAATGACCTTATGCGGGCAGGTAATGTTGACCTGGCTTTTGTCTGCAGTTACGCTTATATTTCCGGACGGGATGAGTTTGGGATGGAATTGCTGGCGGCACCGAAGATGGACGGTAGTCTGGCATATCAGTCCTATCTGCTTGTGCCCAAGGACAGTAAGGCCACAAGCTGGCAGGATTTACGAGGTAAACGTTTTGCATTTACTGATCCTCTGTCCACAACGGGGAGAATTTATCCGCTTTACATGCTCAGTCAGATGCAAGAAACTCCGGAGGCTTATTTTAGTAAGATTATTTACACTTATAGCCATGACAACAGTATCAAAGCTGTAGCTGAAGGGCTGGTTGACGGGGCGACGGTGGACAGTCTGGTTTACCACTATCTCTCCTTAACTGAACCTGAGCACACCCGGCAGGTTAAAATTATTGAAAAATCCCCTGTTTATGGGGTTCCCCCGGTAGTAGTAAGACCTGATTTGGATATCAGGACCAAAAAACAACTGTTGGAGTTCTTCTTGAATTTGCACCAAGACCCGGAAGGAGCGAAAATTCTGCCTAAACTAATGGTAGAACGCTTTGTGGTGCCGGCTGACAAAGACTATGACTCCATTCGGATGATGGCAGGGTTGGTGATGCCTAATGAACAGAAAAGATAAGTTTTTCAATACCTTAAGGCCTTTAGCTGAGATGGTCAGTTTGCGGTTTAAAATTATGGGCATTGTTTTATTCCTGTTGGTACTGTTAGGTCTCTGGATTACTATGCAAATGCGGGCAACCCTGAACACCTCCCTCGGCAATCAACTGGAAAAACAGGGAATCTCCCTGGGGCGGGATGTAGCAGCCCGCAGTACTGACTATATTTTTACCAACAATTTATTTGCTTTACACGAATTGATTCAGGATACTGTTCGTAATAATGAAGATGTACGGTATGTCTTTATTCTGGACCAAAAAGGCGAGGTGGTGGTTCATACCTTCAAACAAGGGATGCCCGAGGGCTTGCGCACCGTAAACCGGGTTAACAACAGCGACCGTTACCAAGTTAAAATCCTGGAAACCGAGGAAGGGTTAATCTACGATATAGCTGTACCTATCTTTGATGGGCGGGCCGGGGTAGCCAGGGTTGGCTTGTCTGAAAAAAGTATCCGTGAGATAGTAATCGCAACCACCAGGAGCTTAATGTTAAGTACTATGATAGTATCCATGATCGGGGTTTTAGCGGCTTATGCCCTGACCGCACTACTCACCGCTCCCGTCAATGAGATGGTCCAGGTGACCAGGGCTGTGGCCCAAGGGAACCTCAACAAGCAGGTGCGGGTATGGTGGGCCAAAGATGAAATTGGTCAATTAGCACAGGCCTTTAATTCCATGATCATCAGTTTGCAAAAGTCCAGGCAGGAAACAGAGGATTTTAGCAGACAGGTGGTCAAAAGGAATCAAGAGCTGGCGGCCTATAATACCATTGCCGCTATAGTCGGCCAATCACTGAATTTAAAGGTTATCTTATCAGAAGTGTTGGCTAAAATTTTAGAAACCACCCAGTTAAGCTTTGGCAAAGTCTTTGTTTTAAGCCCTGAGGGAGAGAAGATGGCGCCCATAGTGCAGCAGGGCGAACAAGCAAATCTGAACTTTTTTAAGGAACCTATGTTGGGAGAAGGGATAGTTGAACTGGTTGCCAACCAGGGAGAGCCGGTAATTATTCCTGACCTGAGTGAAGTCCCCCAGTTTGCACTTAACATGGACGGACAAGCCGGCGGTTTTTCTCTCGCGGTTGTCCCCTTGAAGTCTAAGACCAGGGTTGTAGGGGTTATGCTGCTATTTGGTTCTGAGGGATTATCCGGTAACGAAGCTAATATGCAACTCTTAACAACCTTTGGCAGGCAGATTGGGGTCGCTATAGAGAATGCCACCCTTTGGGAGGAATTGAAGGCCAAAGAAGAACTGCGGACCAAGCTGCTGGAGAAGGTGATAAGCGCCCAGGAGGAAGAACGCAAGCGTATCGCCCGGGAGCTTCACGACCAGACCAGCCAGTCTTTGACTTCCTTGAAGTTGGGTCTTAAACTTATTAGTGAGGCTTGCACTCTGGAAGAGGTTAAGGAGCGGGTTGATGAGTTAAGGACGGTAACTAACGGTATTTTAGAGGATCTGCATGACCTGGCCCTGGAATTGCGCCCCAGTGTTTTGGACGATCTCGGATTAGAGGCCGCCTTGCAAAGGTACACTAAAGATTGGTCCAAGAAATTTAGTATTGAAGTGGACCTGCACTGCAGTGGATTGGTGAATTTCCGCCTGCCGCCTCAGGTAGAAACGACAGTTTATCGGGTCGTTCAGGAAACATTAACCAATGCGGCCAGATATGCCAGGGCTACAGCAGTCAGTATTATTGTAGAGCGCAGGGATAATTCCTTAGTTACTATCATTGAAGATGACGGGGTTGGGTTCGAAGTCCAACGGGTTCGGCGGTCTCCCCTGGAGGCGAAGAAGCTGGGGATTTTTGGAATGGAGGAACGGGTTTCCCTGATTGACGGTAGTTTTGCTATTGAATCAGAACCCGGCGCCGGTACAACGGTTTATGTCAAGGTTCCCTTGGAAGGAATGGTGATTAACCATGACTAAGATCAAAATTGTTCTGGCCGATGATCATGCTGTACTGCGCAGTGGTCTGCGTTATCTCTTAAACTCTCAGCCTGATATGGATGTAGTGGGGGAAGCGGACAGCGGGGAGGAAGCTCTGGCTGTATGCCGGCAAATAAAGCCGGACATCCTTATTCTGGACCTAAGCATGCCAGGCATAGGTGGTTTGGAGGCATTAGGTTTAATTAAGGACCAGGCTCCTGAGGTCAAGATACTGGTTCTGACCATGCATGATGATGAGGGTTATCTGCGCAGTGTGCTCCGGGCCGGAGGTTCAGGTTACATTATTAAAAAAGCCGCCGATGCCGAACTCTTGTCTGCTATCCGGGCGGTTTACCGGGGTCAGGTTTTTATTGACCCATCCATGACCAAAGGCCTAATCCAGGAGTTGCTCATGTCTCCGGCAAAGGAGGACAAGGAACGGAGAAGTTTAAGTGAAAGGGAACTGGAAGTCTTGCGTTTGGTAGCCCTTGGCTTTACTAATAAGCAAATTGCCGATGAACTGTTTTTAAGTATTAAAACAGTAGAGAGCCATAAGGCCAAGATCAAGGAGAAGCTTAACCTCCGGGGCCGTTCTGAACTGGTTCGCTACGCCATCCAGCAGGGTTTGTTGCCTGCCGACCACTAAGACCGCTAATATACTGTAAGCTCGCCAACGGCGGGCTTTTTTTGTACCAAAAACCCTGATGCTCATCAGGGTTTTTCACTGATTCCGGGTATTTATTTTCAGAGGTTTTGCTGATATTCAAGTCTTGGCTGTTATGTAATAATTACAATAGAATTAAGCGGATACCTGCGGAAATTAGTGACAATTAACACAAGGAGGGAGAATGCAAATGTCTAAAGGAGAAGTACGGTATGGCATGGTAATTGACTTGAGACGGTGCGTCGGGTGTCATGCCTGTTCTGTGGCCTGCAAGAGCGAGAACGATGTGCCGTTGGGTGTATTTCGTTCCTGGGTCAAGCAGGTTGAAAAGGGGAGTTACCCTAACGTCAGAAAACATTTTTTACCCAGTCTCTGCAACCACTGTGAAAAGCCTATCTGTGTACGTAACTGTCCTACTACAGCTTCCTACCGGCGGGAAGACGGGGTGGTCCTGATTGATTATGATAAGTGCATCGGCTGTGGCTACTGTATTGCTTCCTGCCCGTATCAGGTCAGGTTTATCAATCCATTACGGGGCACTGCTGAAAAGTGTACTTTCTGCCAGCACCGCATCGATAACGGAGTGGTCCCTTCCTGTGTCAACACCTGTAACGGGCGGGCCAGAGTCTTCGGGGACCTGAACGACCCCAACAGCGAAATAGCTAAACTTATTGCCACCCAGCCGGTACAGGTGCTGAAAGCCGATTCCGGGACCGAACCCAGGGTTTATTACATTAACCCGGATGCCGGCGCCATGAAGGGTGGTTACGGTCCTGACAGTAAGGTGCATTTGGAACGGGGCCGCAACTGGTCTCTGTCAACTACTGAAAAGGGGAGGGAATAAAGGATGGATGCAACGGTAGTGTATAATATCCCTCATCAACAGGGATTACAGGTATTTATTGCCATATATTTCTATTTAACAGGCTTAAGCGCCGGTTCTTTCGTTATTTCCGTTGTGGCCTACCTGCTGGGAAAAACAGAGTATAAGCCTTTGGGTAAAATTGGGGCCTTTTTAGCGCCTATTTTACTCGTCATTGCCCCAATCCTGTTAATTACAGATTTGGGCAAGCCCATGCGGTTTTTCTACCTCTTCTTTAACGTTAATCCTACTTCTCCACTTACCTGGGGTACCTTCCTGCTGACTATTTATCCCATATCCTGTTTGATTTACTTATACTATGTGCTCAAAGGCAACCAGAAGATGATTAAGACCTTTGGAATTATCGGCATCCCCTTGGCCATCTCGGTTCACGGTTACACCGGTTTCGTGCTGGCTTTGGCTAAGTTTTCGCCGATCTGGAACAATTCCCTGATGCCGTTGCTCTGGCTGATTTCGGCAATGGTATCCGGTATTGGACTGGTGATTTTCGTAGCTATTGTTATGGAAAAGGTATTTTCCGTTTCTCTGGCAAAATTTGCGGGTGAAATGTCGACTGAGACTTCAACTGGCAAAATGTTAGCCGAGACGGCAGCAAGCAGTACCGGTGTGATGCCTTTAAATGAAATGCTGGGTGGGGTAGGTAAATACCTGGCCGGATTTATTATCTTCGACCTGTTCCTGGTCTTCTCTGAGATTTTAGTTTTGCTTACTGAGTCGGAGGAAGCCGCTGCCTTGGCTGCGAGTCTGCTAACCGGGGATTACAGCTTCCTGTTCCTGGGCTTAGAGATTCTCCTGGGGGCCTTGATTCCTTTGTTTTTACTGCTGCACCCCAGAACCAGCAGGTCCCTTGCCGCCCAGACCGTGGCTGCTGTGCTGGTCTTAATCGGTGTAATGACCATGCGTTACATTGTGATCATTGGCGGACAAAGTGTTCCATTTAACTAAGCAGAAGGAGGGAAGCTATAATGTTTAATCTAACCAGGCGCGAGTTTCTTCAATTAGGCGCGGCCAGCACCGCCGCTTTAGCTGCGGGATCAGGCTTAAGTGCGTTGGCCCAGGCTGATGAGTTGGCCCGTGGCGGTAAAGACTTCGGACGCAAGAGCCACAAGGAGCGGCAGGGAATACCCAGTGTTTGCCTGCAGTGTGTCAGCGGCTGCGGTATTATCGGCTATGTTGAAGACGGTCGTTTAGTAAAAATAGAAGGCAATCCTGAGCACCCTAATAGCCGGGGGACCATTTGTGCCCGGGGACAGGCCGGGGTGAACCAGGTCTATGACCCGGACAGGATCCTCTATCCCATGAGGCGGGTAGGCGCCAGAGGCGAAGGCAAATGGAAGCGGATTTCCTGGGAAGAGGCCCTGAACGAAGTGGCCGGCAAGATGCGGGAATTGCGGGAAAGCGGCAAACCTCACGAATTTGTCTTCCGGTACGGAAGAAACCGGGTTACCGACTATACAGACCGGTTCTTCGATGCCTATGGCACACCGCATAGATTGAACCATACCACTATCTGTGAGGGCAGTAAACAGGTGGCCCTGCAAATGACCTGGGGCAAAGGCCGGGAGCTTGCCGATGCGGCCCATACCAAGTATGTGCTTAACTTTGGCTGCAATCCCTATGAAGCTCATACCCAGCACTCCAGCCTGGTCCAGAGAATAGTTGAAGGCCGGGTGGAAAACGGGGCCAAGCTGGTTACCTTTGATGTGCGTATGTCCAATACTGCCGGCCGCAGTGATGAATGGTTCCCTGTTAAGCCGGGTACCGATGCCGCTGTAGCTCTGGCCATGTGTAATGTGATCATGGAAGAACAATTGTATGATGAAAAGTTTATCAATACCTGGACCAATGTTACCGTTGAGCAGTTGAAACAACACCTGGCCCAGTTCACCCCCGAGTGGGCTGAGAAAATCAGCGGTGTACCTGCCAAGGATATCGCACGGATTGCCAAGGAATTTGCCGGTAACCGGCCCCGGGCTACTACCCTTTCCTACCGGGGAGTATGTGCCCACTACAATGGTACCATCAGCGAACGGTGCATCAGCCTGCTCAATATCATCATCGGCAGCATTGACCAAAAGGGCGGCTACGGTGTTCCCAAAGGACCGAAATTTGCCGATGTCAAACCCAAGCCGGAGAAAGTCAAACTGCACAGTGAGCTGGCCAAGCCCAAAGAATATCCCCTGGCTACCCATACAGTATCCCAACTGGGACTGCCCCTGATAAAAGAAGGCCGGGAAAAGGTCAGTATCTATATGACCTATGTCAACAATGACGCTTACTCTTATCCTGATAACAACCTGATGACAGAAATTCTGAAGGATGAAAAGCTGATTCCTTATTTTGTGGCAGTTGATGCCTATATGGGTGAGGCCACCGCTCTTGCCGATATTATCCTGCCTGATGCCATCTATTTGGAGCGGACCCATTTGGATAAGGACGATCCCTATGGCATGGTTCCGTATATTGCCCTGCGGCAGAAAATTGTGGCGCCCCTGGGTGAAGCCAAGTCCTTCCACGAGTATATCCTACCCGAGCTGGCCAAACGGATCGGCGGGGGAATGGAACAATATTACGCTTACGGTACTGTAGAGGACTTCATGACGGTTCAACTGGGCAAAACCCCTGAATTGCTCAGTGAGGGCGGCTTGGATTACCTGAAAAAACATGGGGTCTGGTATGACAAGACCAAGAAGCCTGCGTATAAAGCACACACCAAGGAAGTTAAACCCGAAGACCTGGTTGGTACCACGGCGGATGAAAATGGTGTCATTACCAAGCTTGATGACCATGGCAAGCCAGTATATGTAGGCATTATGATTGAGGGTAAGGCGCTCAAAGGTTTCTCACCTGACAAGCACTTTGATACCGGGGGTAAGATTGCCGTTTACTCCAAGGTGCTGGAAGAGAAAGGTTTCCCGGCCCTGCCTACCTATGTGCCGATTCCTGAACACCAAAACCTGAAGGCAGACGAACTGATCATGACCACCTTCAAGGTCAATGTGCATACCCAGTCCAGGACTGCCAACTGCAAGTGGTTGAGTGAGATTTACCATGAAAACTCCCTGTGGATGCACCCCGAAGCGGCTGCTAAACGCGGGCTAAAAGACGGGGATTTGGTGGTTGTCACCTCCAAAGTGGGGTCCCAAAAAATCAAATTGCGGGTTACCGAAGGCATTTATCCCGGTGTGGTATCCTTTGCTGATAGTGTAGGCCACTCGGCATACGGCAGAATTGCCTCCGGGAAACAGGTAACCGATGCTGAGGATGTTGAGGATGAACTGGTCTGGTGGAAAGACCGGGGCGCCCATCTCAACAGTATTATTCCGGTAACGGTTGACCCTGTCGGAGGAAATCAGGGCTGGATGGACACGGTGGTTACTGTTAAAAAGGCCTAAGCGATAACAGGTCCAAAGGTGGTAGGTATATGCGTATGTAGTGCCTACCACCCTACTTTAGCTGTAAGGAGGTACCCCTATGTCCAAGCAGAATGTTAATGAAAGGGCTCAAGTGGCGGCTCTCAGGACCAATATCTACGGATTATTGTCCCGGATCTTCATCTGTGAAGTTGATGCCCGGTTCCTGGAAGAGCTGAGACAGCAAAAATTTATCAACACCCTTAAGGAGTTAGGTGTAGATTTGGGCCAAGCTTTTTTGGAACAGCCAATAGAAGAACAGTTAGAGGACTTAGCTGTGGAATACACCAGGCTGTTTCTGGGTCCGGGCAAACATCTCTCTCCCCATGAATCTGTTTATATTAGCACTTTCAGTGGGCAGCAGGACAGTAAGCAAGGCTTGCTGTGGGGGGCGGCTACCGTAAAGGTAAATGAGTTTATCGAAGAAGTAGGTTATCAGTTAGCGGCTGACTACCCTGGAATCCCGGATCACCTGGGGGTAGAGTTGGGATTGATGCAGCAGTTGGCCAAGCGGGAAGAGACAGCCTGGCAGGCGGGAGATATTGATCAGGCAGCTAAGTTAGTTGCTGAACAAGATTATTTTCTGAGGGAACACATTCTGAAATGGGTACCCCAATTCTGTCAACAGGTAGCAGCTGATACTGTAAACGACTTCTACAGGGTAATGGCGAAGCTAACCCAGGAGCTTATTGCTTTTGATCACGGTCAGATAGCTGAATTAGCGGAGGCAGTCATGGTGCGGCCCAATCATTAGAATGCTTGCCGGAGTATATGAAGTTGGGCGGAATAACCGGAATTAAAAGAGAAAGGTGGGGATTATTTTATTTAATGTGAGTGCTCTTCTTGATAAGTTAATTGTAACCAGAGCGGCAAGATTTAACAGCCGTCGCTGTATTCGACACAGACATAAAGAATATCCCTGCCAACTCTGTTTGGAACTTTGTCCAGGGCAAGCCATAACCATCCAAGGAACCAATGTTCAGCATCAAGAGGCCAAATGTCTGGGCTGCGGATTCTGTGCCGCAGTTTGTAAAAACGGTGCCTTTGCACTAAATGAACCTACCTATGCAAGCATCATGACTAAGGCTCTAAAAAACCAGGTGCTGGTAATAACTTGTTCCAATAGCCCGCCTCAAGAAGGGGCTTTGGAAATCCCCTGTCCTGGTTATCTGGAAGAAAATCTGTTGGCTGCTTTGGCTAACCATGGGGTTAAAATCCGAATTCAAGTTGATATCAAGAACTGTATAAAGTGCAGGTTCAATAAAGGTAGTGCGGCTCTGGAGAGCAGGATACTCCGGAGTCAACAATTAGTACAGGCCCTGGGGCACGAAATGGATATTGCCAACACCGAAGACAACCAAGGCGAATGCCGGCCTGAACCAATATCCCGGGCCGAATTCTTTGCCTTTTTCAAAAATAAGGCCAGGGAAACCTTAGCCCAACTGGGGGAGGCAGAAGGAGAAAACCAGTCTGATGATGGAAATCAGCGTTGTTTGCCTGAAAAAAGGAGACTATTTATAGAAGCCCTGGGAAAAGGAGATCACCCTGTGTTGCAGGGCAGAATACCGGCAGAAGGGATGCCTATGGCTGAGTTGGAAATTGACCGGAAGTGTACCGGGTGTGGGAACTGTACTGTATTTTGTCCGACCGGTGCTTTGCAAAAAACAGTAAGAGACGGGGGAATCATACTTACCCACCGGATGGCCCACTGTATTAACTGCCGTTTGTGCAACCAAATATGTCCTGAACGGGCCATAACTTATGCCGGACAATTAGATTTGCAGTTCTTGGCAAATCAATCAGTACGGGAGGTAATCAGGGTATCAGCAGATACTTGTGTTCAGTGTGGAAAGGTTTATCACCAGGCCAACGCAGGAGGGCTTTGCCCGGCCTGTGCAAACAGGGCCAAGCTTGATGCGGCGATAGACGGGTTCTTTGATTAAATAAAACAAGGGGGCTGGTAACATGTTTGGTTTCATACCTAATTTTGGAGCTACCGAACTAATTATTATCTTAGTGCTTGCTTTGCTTATTTTCGGTCCGGGCAAGCTGCCTGAACTGGGCAAGGGACTGGGCCGGGGAATCAAGGAGTTCAAGAACGCTTCCAAGGAGTTGAAGGCCCAGGTGAGTGAAGTCCTGCCCAACGAGCAGGAAAACGGCTAGGAACTATAGGAATTAATGGAGGATAAGCTATGAAGCTAGTATGCAAGTGTGGCCATATTCATCATGATTCCTCTAAACTTACTATTAAACGAAATCTGCTGAATCAGATCAGACATGAGTGCCAAATCTGTGGTAAAAAGGTACGTATCAGGTCAGTGGGACCCGCAGAGTTCAAGCGTCTAACCAGAATGATGCAGCAAACCGAGATGGCTTAGGGGGGAGTCCGGTGCAAAAGGTTAATGTTCAAGAAGCGGTAGGTATGGTGCTGTGTCACGATATTACCAGAATCATCCCGGGAAAATACAAAGGTAGGGCATTTAAAAAAGGTCATATTATTGCGGTAGAGGATGTACCCCAACTCCGAGAATTGGGTAAAGAGCATATTTACGTCTGGGAGCCCAGCCGGGGAATGGTTCATGAAAACGAGGCGGCTGAGCGAATAGCTGCCGCGGTCACCGGTCCCGGGATTGAATTGACACAGACTAATCAGGGAAAAGTCAGCCTGGTAGCCAGCCATGACGGCTTGTTGAAAGTTCATACCCCGGCATTGGAAGCTGTTAATTCTGTTGAACAGATAGTCCTGGCAACCCTGCACAACCACTATCCGGTTAAAAAAGGACAAGTAGTAGCGGGGACCAGGGTCATTCCCCTGGTCATTGAGGAGGAGAGAGTCCGCCGGGTTGAGCAAATCTGCCGCCCGAATCACGGGCTAATCGAAGTCAAGCCCTTGCACCGACCAGTGGTAGGTCTGGTTACCACCGGCAATGAAGTTTACTCCGGTAGAATTCGAGACGGCTTTGGACCTGCGGTGGGAAGGAAGATTGAAGAATATCACGGCCAGATCAGCCGGCAAGTTTTTGTCCCTGATGATGCCCAGAGGATATCCGGGGCCATAACCAAACTGGCTGAAGAAGGTAATAACCTGATTATCGTAACCGGTGGTATGTCAGTTGACCCGGATGATGTAACTCCTCTGGCTATTCGTCTG
>JAJZTU010000082.1 GCA_021848765.1 Bacillota bacterium | reverse complement strand
AACCTCAATTGGGCAGGAATTTTCTATAGCTTGTAAAGGACAGACCTTGATGCACTCATCACAAACATATTCAGCATATTTCGTTTTCCGGCATTTTGTAGAGTCAAATTGAATCTGGGGTTCCTGCAGCACATTTTCTAAGATACCAAAAAAGTTCATCATTGTTCCTCCCCGGAAATTTTACGCCTGGTCGCAGGTTCTTCTACTGCTTTTACCTTTAAGCAAGGAACGTGCCAAACTTCACAAGGACTTAAAGCCCGCGCCGGATTAGCAATCCAGCCATTTAAGCCGGCAATGCAGGCAGAAGATAATAAAAAACCATGACATTTTGTCAGCAGCTTTTGACAAAATGTCATGGTTGCAGGACTTTTATAATCACCATGCCAAAGCTCAATAAATAATCACTGTTCCACTCACTGTTGGTCTTCTTCCCGTAGTTGATAGGCCTCAATTTTTCGGTACAGGTTGCGCACGCTGATTCCCAGCAGTTCTGCCGCTTGGGTTTTATTCCAGTGGACCCTCCGCAGGACCTGATTGATATGCCGTTTTTCCATTTCCTCAAGGGTATAGATTTCCGGTGCTCTGTCCCCGGCAATACAACCAAAGAGATCTTCCTCCTGAATCTTATCCCCCGTACTAAGCAGCATACCCCGTTCCAGGATATTAAAAAGTTCACGGACATTCCCCGGGTAGTCATATCTCATCAGGGCGTCCATGGCCTCAGGAGTAAGCTCCTTGTTAATTGCCCCTCCGGATTTGCCCAAAAAATGCTCTACCAGCACAGGGATGTCTTCTTTGCGCTCCCGTAAGGGGGGAACGACTATCCTGATGACATTCAGCCGGTAATACAGGTCTTCCCGAAAATTTCCTTTGGCAATCTCCTCCTCCAGGTTACGGTTGGTAGCTGCCACAACCCGGACATCCACCTTACGCAGGCGGACATCCCCCACTCTCCGGAACTCACCGGTCTCCAGAAAACGCAGCAGTTTGACCTGTAATCCTAATTCCATCTCCCCAATTTCATCCAAAAAAAGCGTCCCCCGGTGAGCGCTTTCGATCAGCCCCTTTTTCTGGGTCACAGCCCCTGTAAAAGCGCCCTTTTCATGCCCGAAGAGTTCGCTTTCCAGGAGTTGTCCCGGCAAGGCCCCTGAGTTAACGGCAACCAATGGTTGTTGGGCCCTGCCGCTCCAGTGATGGATGGCGCTGACAATCAGCTCCTTGCCGGTACCGCTTTCTCCCTCAATCAGTACCGGCGTATCGGAAGCAGCCACGCGTTTAGTCAATTCCAGGACCCTGGTTATGGCTTTACTTTTCCCTACCGGCAGCCTGGAACTTCTGTCCCTCCGCAAAACCTCTTTCAGCCCCGAGTTTTCTTCCAGCAGCATCCTCTTCTCATGAGCTTTTTGAAGGGTAATTTCCAGTTCTTTCAAGTCGCAGGGTTTGAGCAAATAGTCATAGGCCCCCATTTTCATAGCCTCAATAGCGGATTCGGTGGTACCGTGACCGGTAAGCATAATCACCTGAAGATTTTCTTCCATTTGTCTCGCCCGTTGGAGCAGTTCAATTCCGTCCATTTCAGGCATTTTAATATCAAAAACAGCTACCTGGAAGGCCTCTTCCTTCAGGGCCTGCAGGGCATCCGCTCCCGTCCCGGCCCCTTTTACCTGGTAACCCTTCCTGCTGAAACGGTGGACCAGCAAGTCCCGAAAACTTTCTTCATCATCAACTATTAAAACCTTGACCTGCTCCTTCATTTTCCTCACCTTCCTTTCCCACAGCCACAGAAGATACAGGCAAAACAATCCTTACTGTTGTCCCACTTCCCGCTTCACTGCTGATTTGAATATTCCCCTGCATCTCTTTGACAATACCGTAGCAGATGGATAACCCAAGCCCGGTCCCTTTGCCTACCGGCTTGGTGGTATAGAAAGGGTTAAATACTTTCTCCATTTCCTCCCCGGCAATGCCTGTTCCGGTATCAATAATTTCAAGTACCACACTGTCTTGTTTTTGTGCTGTAACAAGGGTAAGCCGTCCTCCGGCCGGTTCCATGGCATCCAGGGAATTGCCGATAACATTGAGTAAAACCTGCTGTAATTGGGAAATATCACCTTTGACCCCGGGCAGGTCAGAATCCAGTTCTCTGACCACTTCTATTCCCTGGTGCTTAATCCGGTAATTAAGCAGGGCCAGGGTATCCTCCAGGAGTTCGTTGAGATTAATGTCGGTAACATTACCAGCCGGATGCCTGGCAAAAGTCAGCAGGCTCCGGGTAATTTTCTTTCCCCGCTCGGTCTGTTTACGGATTACCTGCAGGTATTCTGCCAGTTCGCCGGAACTGTACAGCGCCCTGATATCCTCGTCATTGATTCTTTCCAGTAAATCTTCCGCATAAGCCGACACCGTAGCCAGGGGATTATTAATTTCATGGGCCACCCCTGCGGACAGTAACCCCAGGGCCGCCATTTTATCCGTTTGAATGATGTAGGCCTCCATTTCCCTCTTCAGCCTTAACTGCCGGGTCATGTGGTTAAAGGTTTCAACTAACCTCCCGATTTCATCATCGGTGGTCCTGGGCAGAATAAGGTCCAATTCCCCCTTGCCCACCTGTTTGGCCCCGTGTTCCAGGGCCTCAATCGGCCTGGTAAAACGCAGGGCAAAGTGAATACTTACGATGACCACCAATACCACTATAATCATGGTAATCAGGAACAGCTTAATACCCAAAGAGGATATAGGCTTATAGGCTTTGTGGACAGGCATCTCCACCACCGCCCCCCAGTCTACCTTTTTGATGGGAGCGTAAACTCCCAAAACTTCTTCACCTGTAAAAGATACATATCTTAAGGGTCCATCACCCGGAGCTGCTTTTCCCTCCATAAACCGGCGGACAGCCAGGCTTGAGCTCACCGGAGTCTGCCGTAAAACCTGGCTGAAATCTTCATGCCCAATCAGCCTCCCCTCCCTGTTGACCACAAAAATCACGCCTTCCTTATCGCCACGCCTGGCCGCAGTAGCATCAATAATGGGCCGTAAATTAACCTGAACAGAGAATCCGCCTATAACCTGATGGGGGAGCAGGCTGTGGAAAGGAATCACCAGGCTGACCATGGTCCGCCCATCCGCAGCTAAGTAGCTTTTTACTACCCCCTGTTTACCAAGCAGTTCCGGAGGAAGCTGCGACAATTTACCGGCGTCAATTACTTCCCGCCTGGATACCCTGGCTACTTCCTGCCCTTTAGCATCAAATACGCTCAGGTCCTCGACAGACGGAACGTCCCTCAATAGGGTTAAGAGGACTTTTTCCTGAGTTTCCCGGTCCCCTTGCAGTAGTTTTCTGCCAAAGAGACTTCCGGCAGCTCCGATTTTTTCTTCAATTCCCGAAATTAGCTGCTCAATGTCCGTGGCAACCTGATTTGCCAGATCAGTATTCCGCTGATGGATGGATACCAGCAAATCTTCCTCGGCAGCCCGGATATGGAAATAGCCCAGGGATGCCAGAGGTACGATGGACATAATAATCCCGAAGACCAGAACCCTGACCTTAATTCGATTCCACCAGGGAATGCTTTCCTTTTCCTTCATTAGCCTCTGCCTCATTTCCGGTTTTACTGTTGCCTGACCTTGCTGTTACACCGCCAGAATACCTCAATCAATTATAACCTTGGCGAAACTCAATGCGGTTTCATTAAGCCTGAGTCCTAACTGCTTTGCTGTACGGAGATTAACCAGCAACTCCAGATTGTCCGGCGTTTCCACCGGAATCTGTTCCGGCTGTTGACCATACAAAACTTTGGCGACCAGCCTGGCCCCCTGGTACCCCTGGTTGTCCATGGAAACCCCGTAGGCCGCTAAAAATCCTGTATCCGCCTCCTGCCCGTAAACAGCCATCACCGGCAGGTGGTTTTTCAGGGAAAGGGCCAAAAGGTCATGGGAAATGGCCTCAAACAAGAAACTGGATAAAGGGAGAACAGCATCAAATCCTTGTAAAGTTTGCGGGTTAAGTTTGGCCTTCAATTCTTCCCTTGAACTAATCTCAATTGTTCCGATTTCCATCCCAAGTTTTCCGGCCGTTTCCCGGACAATTTTCAGGCTTTGGTAACCGGGCGGGACTTCAGGGTCATAGAGTACGGCTACCCGGTGGACCGAAGGGAGCAGCTTTTTTAAAAGTTCCAGCCTTTTTCCTGCTAACTCGGCGTGAAAATTATCCACCCCGGTAATGTGGGTTCCGGGCTGCAGGAAGCTTTTGACCAAACCTCGTTCTACAGATGACGCCGACCCAATGAAGACAATGGGAATTTCTTCGGCGACCGTCGCCTTTTTTAAGGCATCAGCCTCCACCCCCCCGGTTGCCACCAGGACATCCGGCTTTTTTGCTACCAATTGTCTGGCCAGAGGCAATAGCTTTTCCCGCTGACCCTGAGCATTCAAAAAGGTATAGGAAATATTTTGACCTTCAACAAAGCCCAAATCCCGCAGGCCGCGCCGGAAACCGGCTATTTTTTCTGCCTTGGCGCTGCTGGCAGCCAAAACTCCGATAGTCCATTTTGGGGTTTTGGGTTCTACTCTAAAGTCAGGGCCGAGAGTCAAAAAAAGCACCGGTATTATGAATATGAGGAAAAATATGATTCTTTTCAGCAGGTCCACCCCCCTTTGCTATTATCCATTAAAGCAAAAATCGTGCCATTTGTACAGCGTATGTAACTATTCAGCATCGCAATTTTTTCGATAAAATTTGCAAAACACTGTCTTGGATTTCTTCCGACTGGCAGGAGAAATACGAGCACCCGGTCTATTTGCCCGGCGCTGTCGTAATAATTCAAACTTCTGTTCTGGTAGAAAAAGAGGCCAAACAAAAATGTCCGATTTTAATGTCTTAAAAAATTCTTTTAAGCGTTCATCGGATCGGTTCATTCCCTGAATATCCCATTTAAACTCTTCTTCTGCCCCGTTAAATCTTTTACTTGGTAGATATATATCTCCTGACGCAACCAATATTTCATATTCTTGTGTAATTCTCCAGCTACATTGAACATTTAATGCATATTCTGCTACTTTTTTCTCCGTTCCATTACGGTTTTTCACTGTTACTGTCTGCTTTGAAGGCGTACAGCAAGGAATACAAGCGGCGGTTTGCATGGATTAAATACGGTAAAATTTCCAAGGAAGCCTTTTACGAATGGGCGGAGGAAGCACGGAAAAGAAGGGATTTGTGCGTAAAGGGTGAAATATCCATAGAGGATTTTAAATTGTGGCTGGAAGAATGAAGCAGGTATAGCTATATGAAGAACAATACCATTTTCATGTGCATTGCATTTACAATGCACATATTTTGTGTTAAAATGTATATAATGATAGCAAAGGAGGGATGGCAAATGTCTGAAACAACAAATTTAACCATTCGCATGGATAAAGAACTCAAGGAGCAGGCAGAACAGCTTTTCTCTGAATTGGGTATGAATATGACGACGGCATTCACCGTTTTCGTCCGACAGGCTGTTCGGCAGGGAAAAATACCCTTTGAAATTTCTTTAAATATTCCGAATGCTGAAACAATAGCGGCTATGGAAGAAGCCAATAGAATAAGCCGTGACCCAAATGCAAAACGCTATGCAAGTTTTGAAGAACTGGTAGCGGAGGTCCAGAATGAAGTATGAGATTTTATCGACAGGCAGATTCAAAAAAGACTTAAAGGCAATTATGAAGCGAGGGTACAATATCCAATTGCTACAGGATGTTGTTTCTCTGTTGGCGTCTGGAATCCCCCTGCCGGAGAAAAACAAAGACCATATGTTAACAGGTGATTGGACCGGGCATAGAGAATGCCATATTACTCCCGACTGGCTTTTGATTTACAGGATTGACAACGATGTTTTAGTTTTGACACTTACCAGAACAGGTACACACAGCGACTTGTTTTGACAAAGCACTAAAATGCAGGAGGACTGCCCAACATGAGCAGTCCTCCTGCATTTATCTGGCTATTTATTCTTGGAGGAATTGCGATTGCCGCAGCGGCCACGGGGATCGGGAAAGGTATTCATGCAGTTGTCCAAAACAACGAAGCGAAAGATGTAAACAGGCGTACAAGCAATATCTATGATACTGCAAAAGATAATCTGGAGAACGCACGTAAAAAATCGGAATTTGCACTTGAGGGTTTGGGTGAAGTGAAACTCAACGTGCTTGATAAAAGCGTTAATCGCTGTATTGATGTATTCAGCAAAATACATAACGTTGAGTTGGACGAATCAGTTGGACTTGACGAACTGCGAAAGTTTAAAATGGACAAGCAGTCGTTGGAAGAAATGAGAAAGCTGGGAGGTTTTGCTTCATCTCTTCTGGGCGGGGCGGTCGGCGGCTCTTTGGCAGGAGGTCTGGCAGCTTTTGGCGCATACAGTGCGGCGATGACATTTGGAGCTGCGTCCACTGGTACAGCGATAGCTTCTCTTAGCGGAGTTGCAGCTACAAACGCTACATTGGCATTTTTAGGAGGAGGTTCGCTTGCTGCAGGAGGTCTTGGTATTGCAGGCGGTACAATGGTACTTGGTGGAGTCGTTGCCGGACCTGCGCTTGCGGTTTTGGGGTTTGTTCTTGATGCAAAAGCAAGCAAGAATCTTGACAATGCATACAGCAATATTGCGGAAGCAAGGAAAATTGCAGAAGAATTCGGTGCGGCCACGGATATCTGTAACGGCATCACTGAACGCTCTGAAATGTTCTTTGATCTTATACTTCGCCTTGATGAATTGTTCAGACCACTCATTGACAAAATTGAAATGATAATAGATATCAGCGGCTGTGACTATTCTCAATACAACCTGAACTCTAAAAAGGTTGTCGCAATGGCAATGTCCGTTGCAGCGGCGATTAAAAAAGTGCTTGATACTCCAATTCTTACAAAAGACGGTATGATAACAGACATTTCATTAAATACGGCGAATGAAATTCTAGGCTTTTTGACTGCCGCACAAAATACATAAATAATTAATGTAACAATAATTCCCCAAAAGGCTGCCGGACATGCAAGAGGTTGTGCAAATGGAGTTAGCAGTAGGCATTTAACCCCGAACTTGCCAGAATACCTAATTTCCAAACTAAACAAATAAATGCAGTTAACCTTCATGAGGCTAACTGCATTTTATTATTTATTTTAGCTCCTCATACTAGGCCAATTCAGCCTCCATATGGTAGCCCTTACCTAAGTATGCATGCTCCACCCGCGGGTCGCGCAGCAGTTCCTCAGCAGTACCGGTGAGAACCATCCGGCCGCGTTCCATTACATACACCCGGTCAGCTACTTTTAAGGCAGCCCGGGCGTTTTGCTCAACTAAAATAATGGTAGTCCCTCTTTCCCTGAGGTTTCGCAAAATCCCCATGATTTCCTTAACAATCATGGGTGCGAGTCCCACTGAGGGCTCATCCAGCATCAGTACCCTGGGACGGGCCATCAGCCCCCGGGCAATTGCCACCATCTGCTGCAGACCACCGCTTAAGGTACCGGCCAGGTGGTGCTCCTTGCCTTGAAGGGCAGGAAAAAGAGCCATGACCTCCTGCAGGTCCTTGGACAGTTCCTTTTTGTCCTTACTATAACGGTGATAGGCTCCCAGGAGCAGGTTATCGGTAACGGTCATGGACTCAAAAACCTGACGCCTTTCCGGCACAAGGCTTATGCCCATTCTCACCATTTCTTCCGCTACCGGCCTTTTCACTGCCTGGCCGTTAAAAAGGATTTCCCCGGCCCGGGGTTTATAGATTCCGGCCAAGGTGCCCAAAAGGGTACTCTTTCCGGCCCCGTTAGCGCCGATAATGGCCACCATTTCCCCATCATCAAGCCGGAAGGAAAGCTCGCGCAGCACTCTGATTTTTCCGTGATAGGTTTGCAGATTACGTACTTCCAGCATGCTCTTGCCCCCTACTCCCCGTCTTCATCATCACCCAGGTAAGCCTTGATGACCCGTTCATTGGCTTGAACCTCGGCAGGGGTCCCTTCGGCTATTTTGGCCCCGAAGTCTAAAACCACTACTTTGTCGGCAACTCCCATGACGGTATCCATGTCATGCTCAACCAGGAGGATGGTTTTTCCGGCAGCTTTGAGTCTCCTTAACAATCCTACCAGTTCCCGGGTTTCTCCGGCGTTAAGACCGGCCGCCGGCTCGTCAAGAAGCAGGACTTCCGGGTCGGCTGCCAGGGCCCTGGCGATCTCCAACAAGCGCTGCTGGCCAAAGGCCAAATTCTCCGCAGGCTCTTCCCCACGCTTCTCCAGGCCAACTACCTTCAAGTGTTCCACTGCCCTTTGGCGGACTAGCCGCTCTTCCTGCTTGGTTCCCGGCAGACGCAGGGCGGCGCCCAATAATCCGGTCTTGCTCCGGGTATGTTCCCCAACCATTACGTTTTCCAGCACAGTCATGTTGCCGAAGAGTTGGAGGTTCTGAAAGGTCCGGGTAAGGCCCATCGCCGCAATTTGATTACATTTAAGTCCGGTAATTTTCCTGCCCTTGAAGAAAACCTCCCCCCCGGTTGGTTTAAGCACTCCCGAAATCAGGTTGAAAACAGTAGTTTTCCCGGCTCCGTTAGGGCCGATGAGGGCGGTAATTTTCCCTGGCTCCAAATGGAAGTTCACTTGATTTACCGCAACGTTTCCACCAAAACTCTTGGTCAGATTATTTACTTGCAGCAAGGCCATTTCCTGTCACTCCTTACCTGCCGGCGTATTTACTTTGGCTTCTGTTACCTGTACATTTAATGTGCATTTTTAGCCCTTACTTTACCTCTAAATCCGTCGACAGGCTGGGAGCTAACTCGGCAGGTCGGGGAGCAACAGCAAGCTCTCCCGGTAACTCCTCACCCAGTGCCCAAGTGGCTTCTTTCCGGGCCTCAAGTTTATCCCGGATAACACCGGGCATGCTGGTCAGCCCATTGGGCAGGAAGATCATTACCACCACCAGAATGACCCCAAAGACAATAATCTCGAACTCACCGCCGGCATTAGGAATAATCATGGGAATGACCACTTTGAGCGCCTCAGTTAACACTACTACCAGGCTGGCGCCAAGCAAAGGTCCCCAAATACTGGTCAGACCTCCGATGACAGCCATCAGGACAAGTTCCACCGAGGTTTTGAAACCAAAGGGTGACGGGCTGATAAAAGTGACATAATGGGCATACAGGCTTCCGGCCAAGCTGGCAATTACTGCGCTGACCACGAAAATCTGCAGTTTGTATTTTGCTGTATCCACTCCCAGTGTTTCAGCAGCGACTTCGCTTCCGTGGATGGCCCGCAAAGCCCTGCCCACCCGGGAGTTTACCAGGTTATGGGCAAAGAGCATAGTTAGGCCGGTAAAGACCCAGACTAAATAATAAAACTTAAAATCATTATCCAGGGGAAATACTCCTTCACCCAGGTAGGGAATCCCCGTTAGGCCGGAGGGCCCGCCGGTAAATTCGCCACCCTCATTAAAGATAATGTGAATAATTATTCCGAAACCCAGGGTTGCCAAGGCCAGGAAGTGTTCTTTCAGTTTCAGGGTTGGCCTGCCAATAAGATATGCAACCAACCCGGTAACTACTGCGGCCAGAACAATCCCTAAAATGGGAGGAACATGGTAACGGGTCGCGATAATTGCCGAAGCATAGGCCCCCAGGCCAAAAAACGCAGCATGGCCAAGAGAAATCTGTCCGGCATAACCCATGAGGAGGCCCAAGCCCACTACCACCATGGTATTCAGGCCGATAACCACCAAGGTGCTCAGATAATAGTTATTTGCTGCCAGGGGAACCAGGGCCATAATGACTACTAAGA
This sequence comes from Bacillota bacterium, assembly GCA_021848765.1. Classification (GTDB taxonomy): domain Bacteria; phylum Bacillota; order Carboxydocellales; family JAJZTU01; genus JAJZTU01. Next base: position 2,097 of record JAJZTU010000082.1, on the reverse strand, counting down.
GCCCCACCAGAACCGGCTTGGTATATCCCCCTACATTTTTACCCACATCCATCCGTCTCACCCTTTCTTCTGCGACGGTTACCTCAGGGGAGCCGTCTTCTTCCTATACCCGCTTACTGCCCATACTGCCCAGTAGTCCTGAGGGCTTGATAAACAGTACCAGCACCAGGATAAGGAAGGCGATCGCATCCTTGTACCCGGAGGAAATCAACCCTGAACCCAGGGCCTCCAGAACCCCAAGGAGAAAGCCCCCCAGAACCGCCCCGGAAATACTGGTAAGACCCCCTAATACCGCTGCCACGAAGCCTTTCAGGCCAAGCATCAGGCCCATGTCATAGGTGGCCAGGGTGATAGGGGTAATTACAATTCCGGCGATTGCTCCCAAACCTGCACTCAAAGCTACAGCCAACAGGGACATGAGTTGAGGGCTAATGCCCATAAGCCGGGCAGCCAACTTATTGACCACACAGGCCCGTACCGCCTTGCCGAGGTAGGTGCGTTCAAAGAAAAAGAACAGGGCGGTAACCACAGCAACTGCAGTACCAATAACCCATACAGCCTGGGGAGTCATGGAAGCGCCGGCGAAGGACAGAGGACTTCCTGTGGAAAATGCCGGCAAGGAATAGGGATCAGTCCCCCAGATTAGCAGGGCCAGTCCCCGTATCGAGATGGAAACCCCGATAGTGATGATGATAACCGTAACCAAAGAAGCATGCCGGGCCGGGTAGATGGCCAAACGTTCCATCAAGGCCCCAATTAGGGCTACCACCAGCACAGCCAGTACTATGGCGAGGAGAATAGGCAGCTTAAGGCCTACCAGAGCCACAGTTATTAGGGCGCCCAGCATAACGAACTCTCCCTGGGCGAAGTTCAAAATTCCGGTCACATTATAGGTGGTAACAAAACCCAGGCCAATAAGCGCATAGATACCGCCCAAAGTCAGCCCTGACAAGATGAACTGTAGTACCTGGCTGGAAAAACTCATGATAATATTACCTCCTGGGCTAGAAAGGGGCCGGCTTGAAGCCGGTCCCTTTTCCCATTTCTTTTGCTTATCGAGCTGTTATTTCACTAATTTCCACTTGCCGTCGACAATCTCTACCATTATCAGGTCCTCCTTGGTGAGACCGTTATGGTCAGTGGCTGACATATCAAAGGTTCCGGAAATTCCGGCAAAGCCTTGGGTCTTTTCAATTTCTTCCCGGATTTTGGCCTTGTCGTCACCGGCTTTTTCAATAGCCTTAACAACTATCTGGATAGCATCCCAGGCATGACCGCCAAAAGTGCTTCTGGACCCGTATTTGGCCTCAAAGTCCTTGGCATATTTCACCAGAACCGCTTTCTGGGGATCACTGTCCGGAAGGTCTTCAGCCACTACCAGCTTGCCGATGGGGAACACTACTCCGTTCGCTGCACCACCGGCCAATTCAATGAACTTCTTGTTACCAATCCCGTGGGAGTGAATCAGCGGCAGCTTAATGCCTAGCTGGCGATAATTGGCAGTTACAATGGAAGCGGAAGGCGGAATGGCCCATACCACAACTCCCTGAGCATCAGTGCCTTTCACCCGGGTCAATTGGGCAGTCATATCCTTGTCGCCGGCATCAAATTTTTCCTTGGCCACGATGGTGATGCCCTCTTGTTCCGCCACTTTGCTGAATTCCTTGAGACCGCTGTCTCCAAAAGTATTGTTCATGGACATGAAAGCCACTTTTTTGATGTTTTTAGCTTTCAGGTAGTCAATCATGCGTTGGGCTACCACCACATCACTGTGCGCGGTCTTGAAAACCCATTTGCTCTGTTCCACCGGAGCCACAATCTTAATGCTGGCCGCAGCGGATACCATCGGTACCTCAGCCTTTTGAGCGGCTTCCTTAATGGCCATGGAAGTTCCGCTGGCGCTGGTGCCTACCAGCGCGACCACCTTCTCCTGTTCAAGGAGTTTTTTGGCCGCCAGCAGGGATTTGGTTTCATCGGATTCGTTATCCAGGACAATGATTTGCACTGGGCGACCGTTGATTCCGCCTTTAGCTGCGAGTTCCTCTTCTACCAGTTTGATAGAGTCCCGTTCCGGAACTCCCAGGGATGAAGCGGGTC
>JAJZTU010000081.1 GCA_021848765.1 Bacillota bacterium | reverse complement strand
GTATACGTATGTATGTATAGCTTACCCCACCCGGTAATTAGCAGTATTAACAAAAAGCAGGGGGCCAGCCAGTTCGCAGCCTGCAAAAGCCATCCCGGTTTTGCGTATGCTACCCAGAGAAAGCAACCCAAGCTCAGCAAGGCAAAGGTTATTTCCGGCCGGTCAAAAAGACCGTTCATCCGGTTCGCATGGCCTAATGCGCTCCCCAAAAGGCTCCCCCCGTAATATCCTCCGGTCAGTACTGACACCGGAAGCACCACCCCCAGGGTAAACAAATCCCAGAGCAGTTTCCCTTTTTTTCCCCACGCGGCCCCGGCCAACCGGTGCAGAGGAAGCCTGAACCTGCCGGTAATTCCCACTATTGCCAAAGCCCAGAACAGACTCACCAAAAAATAGGCCAGCCAGACCGTTACCAGGCCTTTTGCCTCCATCCGGCTAACCAATTCAGGGACCAATAACAAAGTGCCGCCACCAAAGAAAGTGCCGGCAAACACCAGAAGTGTTCCTGCCCACTCAGAACCGGCCATGCTAACACCTCGACTTGCCCTCCGCCCCGAAATCCCCCTTTGCTATTCCATCATATTTGGTGGACAAAAAAAAGGTTACCCGGTGAATTCACCGGGTAACCCCTGGTTCAGACTCTCACTTAAAGCTCTGTTGACTTAAAGCTTATCCCTGCATTAAGCCTGCTCTAATTCTTGAGCGAATAATCTAGGCCCTGGCCTTGGCAGTCCTGCCGCTGGCCCAGGATTTTAAATCCACCCACAGGGGACTGGCGTTAAAGATGGAGGAATAAGCTCCACTGATAACCCCGATGAGCAGGGCCAGCACGAAGTTACGCAGAGTCTCCCCGCCCAGGAACAGCAAGGCTACCAGCACAAAGATAACGGTAAGCACAGTATTGATAGACCGGGTCATGGTCTGCAAAATACTCTTATTGACCATTTCTTCCAGGGACTCACCCTTTTTAGGCATGGCGAGGTTTTCCCTGATCCGGTCAAAGATAACAATGGTATCATTGATAGAATAACCTATGATGGTCAGAATGGCAGCCACAAAAGAGCTGTCCACTTCCAGACGGAGAATGGCAAATACACCCATAACCACCAGTACATCATGGAGCAAGGCCAGGATAGCCGCAATCCCAAACCTGATTTCAAACCGGAAGGTAATATAGATGATCATCAGTACTGAGGCAATGCCCAGGGCATAGAGGGCATTGCGGGTCAGCTCTTTACCTATGCTCGGACCTACCTTGTCCTCAGACAAAAGCTTAAACTTTCCGGCTCTTTCCTCCAGTTTCTTTAAGAGCTCATTGCGTTCCTGCTCCTCCAGAGCCCTTACCCTTATCAGGACCTGATTATCCCCGGCTGCCTGGATTACGGGTGTACCCAACTTGAGTTCATCAGTCACCTTACGCATTTCTTCAATCGAGGGTTGTTTATCAAATTGCAAAGACAGTAAAGTCCCTCCGGTAAAGTCAATACCAAGATTAAAAGGAGCGCCGGTTTGTTTAACATTAATAAGCATCGCAATTAGCCCCGGGATGATCAGGGCCAGGGAAATAGCATACCAGATCTTTCTGAGACCCATTATGTTCATTGGTTTTCCTCCTATGCCCCGTACAGCTTGGGGTTCTTAATACCCAGCTCAGCCATCCACTTTAACAGCCATCTGGTCAGGGTAATAGCTGTAAACATACTGCAGACAATACCAATCATCAGGGTCAAAGCAAAACCTCTGATCGAAGCGGTACCCAGATAATAGAGTACCAGCGCTGCCAGGACTGTGGTGGCATTGGCATCAAATACGGTGGTAAAGGCCCGTTTAAATCCTGCTTCAATTCCTGCCCGCAGGGTCTTGCCAGCCCGCAGTTCTTCCTTCATGCGCTCAAAGATGATTACGTTAGCATCCACCGCAATACCTATTGAGAGCAGAAAGCCTGCAATACCCGGCAGGGTTAGGGTAGCATGAAAGGCTGCCATGATTCCCAGTACAATAACAGAATAGGCAACCAGGGCAAAGTTAGCCACCAAGCCAGGCAACCTGTATACTGCAATCATGAAGATGAGAATGGCTGCAATTCCTACAGCTCCGGCTACTTTGGACTTAGCAAGGGAGTCGGCGCCAAGAGTTGGCCCGACAATTCGCTTTTCTATAAAATCCAGGTTCACGGGCAGCGCCCCGGCCCGCAGCAGGCGGGAGATATTTTCCGCTTCCTCAACAGACCGGTTTCCGGTAATTACCGCCCGGCCGTCAGTGATTGCTGTTTGTACCACCGGGTTGGTCAGCAGCCTTTCATCCAGGTAAATACCAATCGGCTTACCGACATTCTCGGAAGTAACCTTGGCAAACTTTTTTGTCCCTTCGCCGGTAAAGCGCAAAGCTATTTCCGGTTGGTTGGTGTTGGGGTTAATAGTAGTCTGGGCATCTGTCAAATCATCCCCGGTGAGGGCCACCTTACCGTCAGCAGTCTTAAACAGCAAAACTGCAGTTTTGCCGATGAGCTTAATAGCTGCCTCAGGATCCTTAACACCGGCCAGTTCCACAATAATCCGGTCAGCGCCCTGGGGTTGAATAACCGGTTCCTTTACACCGGTCTCATCGACCCGTTTACGGAGAACCTCAATAGTTCTGGTTATAGTATCAGCGGTGACCTGGGCCCCGCCGGAAATGGGCCTGGCCTGAAGCACTACATGCAGGCCTCCCTGGAGGTCAAGGCCAAGATTCAAAGCCTTAAGGATAGGCCCCCAGCCTGCCACTGCCAGTGCCGCCACTATAAGGACAGTCGCTATCAGCTTTCCTGAACTTCCGCGCATGCTCTGCTACTCCTCCTTATTCTTGTCTGGGATGCTCGTACTATTCTGTCACAAACTTTATTATATACTCCGGTATATACACTGTCAACGCTTGCAGCAGGTACATTCTGGCAATTTAACTTGTTAAATAATTACCTTCCCCGCTATAATAATTTGGCACCATTGACAAAAAGCTCAAACTGGCAGTTCAGGAAATCAGCAGCCCGCCTGCTCAACATCATCCGGCTCATAAAGATTTCAAAGTACTCCAGGACAGGACAAATCTCAATATCAATAGTAAGTTCCAGGGTTATCGTGCGTTTTTCCTCATCTACCCGCAGGAATGAATGCTCAACAGCATAGTTTACCCGGTCGTGCATATCAAAGGTAGCAAAATCCTGATTTCTTACCCTTGAGCGGTGGACATCCGCCTTGTCCGCCAAAATCAGGGCTGCCGAAACCACATTTACCGGCTGCCCGTTTTTTTCATCATGATTACCTATCGCTGACACTACCATGGCCAATTCATCCGGGTCCATGCCCATATTGTTCAGGATGCTGAACACCAGGGCTGCCCCTGCTTCAGCATGGAGATTACGGTTTACGGCATTGCCGATATCATGAAGATAGCCGGCAATGGCAGTGAGTTCCTGAATTCGTTGCGGGTGGCCCAACCGTTCCAGGATATTTTTCGAGATGCTGGAAACCAGGCTGATATGCCTGAATCCGTGCTCCGTATAGCCCAGCGCGCCTAAATATTCATTACTGCGCTTAATAAAGGTATCAATTAAGGGATTCTTTTTTATTTGCTCCAGTGTCACCACCAGTTAGCTCACTCTCCTTAAGGAAGTCCAGTGCTGTGTCTAAAACTTCCTGGATAGACAGGTTTTCAGTATCTATGAACAAACCACAGTGCTCCCGGGCGTGACGCAGGCGGTATCTTTGTTCCCGCAGCCTGGCCTCACCCCACTGAATCCTGCGCCGCAGACGCACTGTTTCCAAAGAGCAATCCAGGTAAATCAGACATTCCGGGCCAGTCATCTGCCACATAGCCGGAGCACAGGAATGCTCCTGGGCCACGCTGTGGGCTTGGTAGCCATGGGTTTGCAGCCCTTTGACCAGGGTGCTTTTTCCGGAGCCGCAGACACCGGCTACAACTATTAGCTTGTCCTTTTCAGGCATAGGCTACACCTCCGGCAGTTTTTCACCGACCTAATCCTAAAATGGGAAAGTTACATGCATTCTGCGAATTTTCGGCTCAGTTTGTTGTTCATCAATAGCTACCGCCACTACCGTAATATCATCGGCAGGCCGGTTATCATCCAGCCGCAAAGCGTGGCTTAACAAGCTTTGGGCCAGGTGTTCCACCTCTGAGGGAGCAAAACCCTCGATGACCTGCAGCATATCATCATAACTCATCTGCTGCCCTTTGCGCTTTCCTGCATCCAAAATCCCATCAGAGAAAGTAACCACGATAGTACCCTCTTCCAGGGGCAGCTCGGTTATTTCAGGCTTCATTACCCGGTGGACCCCGATGGGAGAGACTTCTTTGGTAAAGATGCGTCCATCCCGCCTGTTCAGCACAAATACAGGGGTGTGGCTGTTGCGGGAGACCAGGAGGGTCTTGGTCTGAAGGTCGACGGAAATAATGGTCAAAGTGGCAGAAACCTTGCCATGCTTGGCCGCATAGAGAAAGTCGTGTACCGCCCTGGCCACAGCTCCATCCCTGGCGCCATCGGCCAGCAGGGCAACAGCCTTGTTCACCACCATCGCACTGGTAGTCTTAGCCGATCTACCGCTGCCCTGGCCGTCGGACAAGATTATGGAAAATCCGCCCCGGGCCCGTTCCACCATCTCAACGGTATCACCACTTTCCGAACTCGCGTATTTGGAAGTTTTGACCATGGCTATATGTGCTTCCAGCATGATGTCCCCCTCTTGGCTCTCGCTAAGTGACAAAAACCACTTCCCTAAAGAAGTGGTTGAAATGTGGCCTACTCAGCCTCGTTTTGTTTGAAGCCTATCGCTGTCTTTAGCACTTCAATCTCAACCTTGTCAGCAATCTTGAGGATAACGGTTTTATCCTTCACCCTCAGGATGGTCCCGTATATCCCGCCGATGGTAACCACCTGGTCTTTAGTCTCCAGGCTGTCCAACAGTTCTTTCTTCTTCTTGGCCTGTTTTTGCTGGGGCCTGATCAGCAAGAAGTAGAATATACCGATAAAAACCACAATGGAGATAATATTCATTACCTGTGGATTACTAAAGTTCACTCTACGTCCTCCTTTTCTGTATTATAGCTTATTCTGCTATTATTCCACTAATCTATTCGCCAACATTCCGACAAATCCTCTTTTTATTATTTTTCGTCCCGTCCATATTTTGCATAAAATTCTTCCCGGAAAGCCAGGAAGCGGTCTTCCAGGATAGCCTGCCGCATCCTCTCCATCAGCCGCAGGAGGAAGAACAGATTATGGATGGTGAACAACCTCAGGCCCAGAATTTCCTCAGCCTTGAACAGGTGGCGCAGGTAGGCCCGGGAATAATTCCGGCAGGTATAGCAGCTGCACTCGGGGTCCAGAGGAGAAAAGTCCCTGGCATGAGCGGCATTACGGATAACCACCTTGCCCTGGCTGGTCATAGCCGTACCGTTGCGGGCAATCCGGGTGGGCAGCACACAGTCAAACATATCCACCCCATGGCTGACGCCTTCAATCAGGCAGTCCGGGGAACCCACTCCCATGAGGTACCTGGGTTTATCCTTGGGCATCAGGGGGACTGTATATTCCAGCACCTCATACATGCTGGGTTTCGGCTCACCTACACTGAGTCCCCCGATAGCAAATCCCGGAAAATCCAGGGCGGTAATTTCCGCAGCGCTTTGTTCCCGTAAATCCCGGTACACTCCACCCTGAATGATGCCAAAAAGGGCTTGGTCCTGTTTATCATGGGCCTCCAGGCAGCGCTTGGCCCAGCGGGTGGTCCGCTCCAGGGAGGCCTTGGCATACTCATAGGTACAGGGGTAAGGGGCACATTCATCGAAAGCCATGGCAATAGTTGACCCCAGGGCCATCTGAATCTGGGTGGCCTGCTCCGGGCTGATAAAGTGACTGGACCCATCCAGGTGGGACTTAAAAGTGACCCCCTCCTCGGTAATTTTCCGCAAAGGGCCCAGGCTGAAAACCTGGTATCCCCCGCTATCGGTCAGTATCGGCCGGTCCCAGTTCATGAATTTATGCAGCCCTCCCGCTTCCCGGATCAGTTCATGCCCGGGCCGCAAATAGAGGTGATAGGTATTGCTCAGAATAATCTGAGCCCCAATATCCTTAACCTCTTCGGGAGTCAAAGTTTTCACCGTAGCCTGTGTCCCTACCGGCATAAACACCGGGGTCTCAATCACTCCATGGGGAGTATGGACCCTCCCCACCCGGGCTCTTGTCTGTTTACACTCTTTAATCAACTCATACTTTACAGCCACCTGTTTACACCCGCCTGTTTCAATTACTGTTTTTAAAATTCCTCAAATAATCAGCATAGCATCCCCAAAACTAAAAAACCTGTACCGCTTCCCCACTGCAAACTCATAAGCGGCCAAAACCTGCTCCCTTCCGGCAAAAGCACTTACCAGCATCAGCAGGGTCGACTTGGGTAAATGGAAGTTGGTAATTAAGCCGTCAATAACCTTCAACGGTTGGCCCGGGTAAATAAAAATATCCGTCCACCCTTTACCGGCTTTGACCCTGCCATCCTCACCGGCCACACTCTCCAGGGTCCTGGTGGTAGTGGTGCCGACTGCTATCACCCTGCCTCCCTTATCCTTAACAGCATTAATCATTTCTGCCGTTTCGGCCGGCACCTCAAAATACTCCTTGTGCATCAGATGTTCTTCCAGCCTTTCCGCTTTTACCGGGCGAAAAGTTCCTAAGCCAACATGAAGCAGGACCCGTACAATCTCAATGCCCTTGGCCCTGACCTCTTCCAGCAATTCCGGAGTAAAGTGCAGCCCGGCAGTAGGAGCCGCAGCCGAACCCTCCTCCCTGGCATAGACCGTCTGATAGCGTTCCCGGTCCTGAAGTTCCTTGGTTATGTAGGGAGGAAGGGGCATCTGGCCCAAACGGTCCAGAATTTCTTCAAAGGCCCCCTGGTACTCAAACCTCAAAACCCTGCCCCCCACCTCAGTTGTGTCCAAAACCTCTGCCACCAATTCTCCTGCGCCAAAACTGATTTTGGTTCCTACCCTGGCCTTTTTCCCCGGCCGTACCAGCACTTCCCACCGGTAGTTGTCCAGACGGTTCAGGAGTACCACCTCGATTTTGGCCCCTGTCCCCTCCCGGTTCCCGAATAACCTGGCCGGAATAACCCTGGTGTCATTAAGGACCAGCAGGTCTCCCGGCCTTAAGTATTCCACTATATCCCGGAATATTCTTTCCTCCACGGCACCGGAATCCCGGTGTAACACCAAAAGCCTGGAATGGTCTCTAGGTTCTATTGGTTCTTGGGCTATCAACTCTTCCGGCAGGTGATAATCAAAGTCAGCGACACGCATCCGATTCATCCTTTTCAGCTTAGTATGTGCCTTGAAAATAGCCCTTGAAACATTGCTGCTGCAGGCCTGAAGCCCTTTTGCTTCCGTAGGCCTGAAGCCTTTTGCTTTCGTAAGCCTGAAGCCTTTTGCTTTCGTAAGCCTGAAGCCTTTTGCTTTCGGGTCGGGAGGGGGTGGGGTATTCCTCCGCCCCGGCTCCGCAATTCCAGAGTGTGCTGGGTCAACTCCCAGTGTGCTATCTACAGAGAGGTCAGCCAAGTTTACGCCCGTCGAGGGTAGCATGCATGCTCAGACGGGCTACCTTCTCATTCCAGTGCTCCGCCTCCCGGAGGAACACCCCACCCCCTCCTGCTTCCGGGTCGCTTAGCCTGGCATCGAGGCATTGTTGGTAGCGAATCCGGCCCATGCGGGTAACCCGGGCAGTAGCCGCAAGCCCTTTACCCAGGTCGGGTACCTGCCCTGGTTGAGGTGCTCATGGTGGAGTACCATAGTCGCTCTTAGCGCAGGTCTGCAATAGAATCGACCTTGCCGACACGGACGTCGGCAACCCTGCTGGGGTCACGGACGACCCATCAGCAGGGTTGGTCGATTCTATTAGCAGACCAAGCTTAGAGCGACTTGGTACGGAACTAAGAGCACCCAACCGGGGCAGGTATCCGACGGTCGACAAAAAGAGAGTTCGGCTAAAGCAGGCCCGATATTCGACCGTCTACGAAAAGAGTCCGGCCAAAGCAGGTCCGATATCCGACCTGACATTGAGGGTTGCCGAATTGCAGACCCTTCATGGTGCCACGTTAGCGGCATGGTCGCCTACCAAACTATTCGCCGTAATTCTCCGCTATGGTAACTCCGGTATAGTAATGCTGCAAAATAGTCCTGTAGTCGTTTCCGGCCTGGGCCATCCCCCGGGCCCCCCATTGGGACATCCCCAATCCGTGACCCCAGCCGGAGCCCTTGAAAACCACACCTGTAGGCTTCTGTTCCGCTCCAATGTCCAACCATACTTCCCGGGGAGCGCTCTTCAGTCCAAAGGCACTACGCACCTGATCAGCATTGTACAGCCTCTCCACCTTTGGGTTTCCGGCCGGGTCAGTCCCCTCCACCCTGAGAATCTGGATTCTGTTCCCGGAAGAAGTCATTTTCTCGGCAATTAAATTAGTGATTGTCCCAAAGCTCCAACCCTTTACAGCCTGTAGTTTGACTTTAACATCCTCCATGGTCATAACCCCGGTTAACGGGAACTGCCAGTTATAGTGCAAAGTATTAATATCCAAGGTATCAGGCTTGGATTTTAGATAGCTGGCAGGATAGGTCCAAACTTCCTCACTGTTCTCAGTATAACCACCGCTGCTGGCATGGTATACGGCATTGATAGGCTTGCCTTCCGCCAGCATGATAACTCCCCTGGTGGAATCAACTGCGGTATTGGTACGTTCCTTTTCCGCCCCGTATCCCCCATAGACTTGGCTTAAATCGGTGGCTGTGACATCAAACCCGCCGGCAGAAAAACGGCCTGTTTGCTGCTGGCGCAGGGCATAATTCCGGGCCGCTACGGCCTGGGCCTTCAACCCTTCCATGGGCCAGCTGCTGGGCATCTCCGAAGCCACAACCCCATACAAGTACTCCTCCAGGGGCAGTTCATTAATTATCGTAAGTGCATTATTGTTATCCAGCCTGAACTCCAGGTTCCCCCGGTACTGCTTGTTATTAAGAGAAAATAAGTTGGCATCTGCCGGAACCAGCTTGCTTACCACAACAGGACCCGCATAGGTTCCTAAAGCCTGCTGGCTGGAGCTTACTGCAATTCCCCGTGTCAGCCGTGGCACTCCATCATCAGCAGACATAAAAGCAGTCTCAGTCCCCATCTTCACCGGATTCCCGTCCTGTCCCATAGCGTAAAGCTCTCCACCCGGCTGGAGCGCTGTAGTACCTGAAGGGGACAATATGTAAGTCTGAGCTGAGTCCTCCGGTGTAACCTGCAACTGGTCACCGGCCTGCAAATCGCTAATAGCCTTCCCTGTGGCTGTATCTACCAGTTGATAGCCTCCTCCGGTACTGAAGGTCGTCCCTGAGGAGTTGGTCATCAGGCCTACCCTAATCAGCTTGGGACCCAGAGCCACCGCCCCACCGGCATCAAATCCCAGGAAGATACCGGCCAGAACCACCAACGTAATCGGTAAGCTCCACCTTTTTGTCAGCTTGTCCGCCATACTCCTGTCCCCTTTCCGTCAACTGGCAAAAGTACCTTTTAGCACTTGCTATCCGGTAGAGCATTCGACATTAAGGGACTATTTTCCTTCTGTCCGGACATATGTAAAGTGAATCGGCACGCCGTTTTCTGGCGTGCCGAAAAATTCTCTGCTTAAGACCTGGTATAAAACTTAACACAGTTCTCTAGGGATTAGCAGGGGCCTGAACATCCCTGGTATTCTGCGTGGCCGTATCCGCAGGGGGCTGGGCTGAAGCAGCGCCGGCCTGGACAGTAACGCTATCCCCGCTGTTTTGAACCTTAGCCTGGTCGGCTGAATTCTTCACAGCATCCTGGGTTCCGGTATTATCGCTGCCCTGTCCGGAAGCAGTATTGCCGCCCTGTCCGGGTTCAACAGCTTTTCCACCGTCCTGGGGCTTTTGGGGCTTCTTGCCCCTCCTATGTTCGGCAATGGAGAATATACCCGGGGGCTCCTTGGCCTGGTCATCAGCCTGGTTTACCCCGGGCTTGCCATCAGCCTTATCCTTCCCATCCTCTGCAGCAACAACAGCCCCATCAAGGTTGCCGGCAGTGTTCTTATCAACAGCAGGCTTCAGCAAAGCAGCGGCACTTATGGGTGCAGAGTTACCGTCATCGAGTTCGGGCCCGTATTTGGCAGCAATTCGGTCCCAATCTTTGGGTTTGTGTTCCAGGTTAACCAATTCCTCCGCGCTGCCACCCTTGCCCCGGATGACCTCTCCGATAGGACTCTTTTTTACTTCTGCAACAGTAATAGGCAGATTCTTTTCCTTAGCAGCCAGGAGCACCATGAACTTCCCTACAGAAAGCCCTTGCTTCTTGGCATTCAGGCGCAATTCGGTGGAACCGATGCGGGTATCCACAACAGCTACCTGGTGTTGCTCGCTCAGGGCAGTGTTAACCGACTGCTCCAGGCGTTTCTCCCAGACGCCGGCTACTCTTTGCCCCGAGGCAGGAGTCAAGGCAATCATCACGGCATTTTTTGCGCTTTTATTTATAAATCCGTCTTCCACCGCTTGCTCAGTGATATGGGCTACCGCCTCTTCCATGTCCTGACCTACTACCCGGACCTCGGACAAAATTCGCCGCCCATCATTGTTAAAGGGTTCTGCGGCTACTACCTTCTCATTGTCATTAACAGCAAGCTCGATGCTGGGGTTAATATCGATATGCACATAAGCTACAACTTCACCACCCGACTGCTGGACCTGTGACAGTAAGGGGACTATGGCCATAAGCATCAATACTGCCGCAACTCCTGCCACCCAACCGGTCCAAGCTCTGCCGAAAAGCAGGGACGACCTCCGGCGGCTGGGAAGGGTAATTGCCATCCCTATATCCAGCTGCCTCCTGCCCAGCGGAATTCTTTCAAACTCCCCGCGGTCAGTGAGGACAATAGCTTCCGGTCCTTCTATTTCCAGAACTACACCTTTTTTAATGGCCATATCTTTTTCCCTCCCTTCTGCACCTAGATATCCCTGATGTATTCCTTAAGGTGGGTAAATTCATAAACAAGCACCAACGCTACCGCTATTATGTACTTGCGCTGCCGCTCCAGGGTCTTGCGGCTTACAGCCACCAGATCAGTCAGTACCTTTAAAGGCAATTCCTTTTTTATCAACAGATAATTTTTAAGTTCTTCGCTTTCGACCACCAGATAGGCTGCTTCCACAGCCCGTTTCCTGGCATCTTCATGTTTCGGGGAGACGGTAACCAGTTCCGAGAAGGTGATTCCGTAGTCTTTGAGAATTTTGCCATAGGCGATAATCTCATCCTTGCGGTCCTGAGCCTCACCTTTGGCCTGGAATTCAGCCACAGCTTGGCGGGCGGTAAGCAGGGACACAGCATCCTGGTTCCCCTCAGCGTCCTGTTCCAGGGCCGAGATAGGTACAACCTTGGTAAACCGGCTCTCCCGGCGATAGTGATCAATCAGCCGCCGCTTAATGGTTGTCTCCGCAAAGGTCAAAAAGTTAGCGCCGCGATCGCGCTCAAAAGCGGTGATAGCCTCGTCAAATGCCATAAGACCCACACTTACTTCGTCATCTTCACCCAGACGGAAATAGCGGCCGCTTTTCTGGGATAACACCCGCAGGATAAATGGCGTGTACCGGCGAATAAGTTGGTCTCTGGATTCGGAATCTCCTTGTTGGGCCCTTTCCAGAAGTTCTTTATATGTGTCTTCTCTTTTGGAGGAAAGACTCTGGAAAAGTCCTGCCATTGGCTTCACCTCTCATTATACTTATTCGTAAAGGAAGCTGCTTTTATTGGGGTAGATTTGCTGTTTTACCTGCGAAAAATTAAATTTAAGATAATAGTCAGAATTAAACTAACCAGAATTCCGGACACTAAGGGAAAATAAAACGTAAAATTCCCTTTTTGGATAAAGATATCCCCCGGCAGCCGGCCCAAAGGAAAGACTTTGCCGAAGATGGTGATAAGTCCGCCTATGACTACCAGGAAAATTCCTGCTATTATGAGCAGCTTGCCGGTTCCGGATATGTCGGGCATAATAATCCTCCTTAGTTGATCCTCTCCGGTCGGGTCTGGGGTCGGCTCAGGGTGGGGCAGTTGCCCTTCGCTACTCACAGGTCGAGCTTTTGCTGGCCGTCGTCTGCAGCCTGCTTTACGGGTATACCCAAATGCCGGTACGCCGGTAGTGTGGCGGTACGTCCTCTGGGGGTGC
>JAJZTU010000080.1 GCA_021848765.1 Bacillota bacterium | reverse complement strand
ATATTGTGGACTTCCTGGCCGGTGATGAAGGTGTCCTCAAGCTCCTGGGAGCCAAGATTTACACCGAACCCTATCCCAAATTGGCCGCCCAGACCATTAAGATGCACATCCACCGCAAACGCAAAGGGCTTGGGTGGCAGTAACACTCTGTTATAAACTATCCTTATTGTCAAAGTTAATCCTATCAGTTCTTTTTATTGGTCATATATAAGTTTCTTAGGCTATAATGGGCTTAATTGACTTACGACTTTTTAGTTTGGGGGTTGACGAAAATGAAAAACATCAGTAGGAGAGATTTTATTAAACTAGGCGGGGGAAGTATTCTGCTAGGTACAGCTATGTCCGCAGGGTTAGTAGGTTGTGGAGCGGGCAATACCGAGAAAACCGGGTCGCACGCCGGCGCCCCTACTATTAAGCTTGGCTATCTGCCGATTACCGATCACCTGACTGTTATTAGCCATGCCAAAACTAAGTTTCAAAAGTTGAACCTGGAACCGGTTAAGTTTTCAAGTTGGCCGGAACTGGCCGAGGCGTTAAAGGCAGGAGCTGTTGAGGCTGCCTTTGCTCTGACTCCCATTAGTTTAACCCTGCGGCAGAAAGGAGTGCCCATCAAAGGGGTATTGTTAGGACACCGCAATGGCAGTGTTATCACCGTTAAGGTTGGAAATGAGATCAATACAGTAAGCGATCTGAAGGGTAAAACCATTGCCATTCCCAGTAAATTCTCCACCCATAATATTCTGCTGCGTAAAATCCTCTCTGAAAAGGGGATAGATGCTGCTAAAGACCTTAAAATTATAGACATGGCTCCCCCGGAAATGGTCCAGGGATTAGCCAGCCAGCAAATCAACGGGTTTATAGTAGCAGAACCTTTTGGAGGTCAGGCTGAGTTGCAGAAGGTAGGAAAGGTACTGATGCTCTCCAAGGATATCTGGCCCAACCACATTTGCTGCGTGCTCAATGTACGGGAGGATATTATTGCTAAGCATCCTGAGGCGGTTCAGGAACTGGTAGACAGTTTAGTTGCTACAGGCAGGTTTATTGAGGGCAACCGCCAGGAGGCCGCCAATCTCTCTAACAAGTACCTGGGACAAAAACCGGAGGTTATCCTGCATGTGCTCACCAATCCCAAGGACCGGGTAACCTATGATAACCTGCTTCCTACCATGGATGACCTAAAAGCCACTCAGGATTATATGCTGAAATTCGGAATCGCCCAGAAGCCTGTGGAACTGGCAGCCTACCTGGATGACAGCTTTGCCCGGAAGGCATACAAACTCTAGGAGTGAGGGAGGGTTTTAGTTGCGGGGCCAGGGATTTAAGGGAGAAAAGTATCTTACTCCGCTATTAACTTTGGGTGTGCTGGCAGGAATCTGGCAGTTGGTAGTATCATCAGGAATTTATACCCTGGAAGAACTGCCTGGTCCTGTACAGGTGGCCAAGGGCGCTGCAGAGCTTTGGGCAAGGGATATTTTGCTGGAACATATCGGAGTCAGCATGTACCGGTTTGGGGTTGCCTATTTACTGGCTGTTTCCTCAGGTGTTGTTCTAGGGCTGATTCTGGGTTGGTACAATAGGATGTTGACCGCTGTTGACCCCTTTATTCAAATCTTGCGGCCTATTTCGCCGATTGCCTGGTTTCCCCTGGCGCTGCTGTGGTTTGGGATAGGTAATTTACCGGCAATTTTCATCATCTTTCTTTCGGCTTTTTTTCCGGCCTTATTAGCGACCGTCAATGCCGTGCGGAATGTCGACCCTGTTTACATTAAGGTAGCCCGGAATTTCCGGACCCGGGAACGGGATATCCTCCTGAAGGTTGTAGTACCTGCAGCCTTCCCCCATATCATGGTAGGCCTGCACATCGCCCTGGGTACGGCCTGGATTCACCTGGTGGCCGGAGAGATGCTGGGGGCACAGTCGGGACTGGGATATTTAATTGTGGATTCCCGCAATTTCCTGCGGACAGACTGGATTATCCTGGGCATGATCCTGATTGGGTTGTTGGGCCTGGCCCTGGACCGTTTAATGCGCTTAGCGGAAAAGTGGGTAAACAAAAACTGGGGTTTTGTGCCCAAAACCCATGAGTGAGAGTGAGGGAATTCAACCATGGGCAAAGCCAAGATAGTTATCGAGGGAGTGGAAAAGTCTTTTCAAAATAAAGCAGGGGCCTGGCAGGAGGCCCTGACCGGCGTAGACCTGGAAATCCGGGAAGGAGAGTTTGTCTGCCTCTTGGGACCCAGTGGCTGCGGGAAAACCACCTTGTTGAATATGGCTGCCGGTTTTGACCACCCTACCGGGGGAAGAATCCTCATTGACGGGGAACCGGTTTCCGGGCCGGACCCCAAGCATGTGACCATATTTCAAAATTATGGCCTGTTTCCCTGGCGGACAGTCCTGGGCAATGTGGAATACGGGCTGGAGGTTCAGGGAGTTCCCCGTCCGGAAAGGCAGGAGATTGCCCGGGAATATATTGACCTTGTTGGTTTGGAAAAGTTCGCAGGCCACCATCCTCATGAACTCTCCGGGGGAATGCAGCAGCGGGTGGCCCTGGCCAGGGCCCTGGCGGTGGACCCGGAAATTATTTTCATGGACGAGCCCTTTGGAGCCCTGGATGCCATGACCAGATACAAGATGCAGGAGGAGATTTCCCGGATCTGGCAGGAAAAGCATAAGACTATAATCTTTGTGACCCATGATATTGACGAGGCGGTATATCTTGCTGACCGGATTGTGCTTATGTCCCCTCATCCCGGAAGGGTTAAGCGGGTGCTGGAGGTGCCCGTCGGGCGTCCCCGGGAACGGACCGGTTATGACTTTACGACCATCCGGGACAAGGTTTTCCGGGAATTTGAACTTGTGCACCACCAGGATTTGGAATTTCAGATTTAGCAACAAGGAGCACCCTACGGGGTGTTTTATCGTTAATGAAATTATGTTTTCGTGGAATCTGTGGCTAATTTCCTTAACGAGGGTCTTTGGTTTTGGGGAGAGCAAATTTTACGCTTGTTGAATATGATAAAGATGCGGGGTGGGAAGTAATTGGCAATGATACATGCATGTATTTAAAGAGGTGAGTTTATGAGTGAGCTTATTCCTCATGACCCTGTTAATCACATGTCCGTTATGCGCAAAAAAATGGATGCTCTTTTCGATGAGCTCTTTTCTTTCGGTGACTTCTTTGCAAGCCGCTTGTCCGGATTAGATTCCGGGATCAGTATTGATGTAGCGGATAAGGGTACAGAATTTGTTGTAAAAGCGTATTTGCCCGGCGTAGATGCCAAAAACCTGGATATCCATGTCGAAGAAGATGCTGTCATTATAAAAGGTTATCACTCAGAAGAAACCAGGCAAGAAAGTCAGGACTATTTCCTTCAGGAGGTCCGGAGCGGTTCCTTTATCCGGACTATCCCGTTAGATGCATTGGTCCTCCCCGAGAAATCAAAAGCAAGATTTAAAGCCGGAGTTCTGGAATTGACACTGCCAAAATCAGGGACTAAAAGACCCCAGGGAGTTAAACTTAATATTGAGTGAACAAACCGGAGGGGTTGCTGACCCCTCCGGTTTGTATTCTTAAGACTTATAAGCTAAATGCTTTTGTCCGGATCTTATTTTAGAACAAGGTTTTCAAGTGCCACAAACTTATATATATACTTTTTACCTTGCTTAAACTTTGTTAAGAACCCCAGTGCTTCAAGTTCATTTAGATCTGTACGTGCAGTTTCGTAAACTACCTTATATTGTTTACGATAATCCTCTATCAGGATAAAATTCTTATCGCCCTTGATGAACTTTTCTAAGAGCTTTATTTGACGTTTTGACAAAAGAATACCATTTTGCTCCAGGTAGGAATGTATAGCTATACGTCCATATTCTTTTTGTAATTTGTTTAGAACTGAGATAATTGAATCCGCAATCATATCCGCATAATAGTTCAGGAAATAGGTCAAGTCACTATTGTAGTCCTCTACATCCTTAATTGCTTTGTAATACTTATTTTTATGCTCCCTGACAACACTGGAAATGGAAAAGAATTTGAAAAAATCATAGCCTTTCTGCAACAAATACATATAGGAGATAGCTCTGGCTGTTCTCCCATTTCCGTCGAAAAAGGGATGAATATAAACAAAATAAAAATGAATTATACAGGCTTTAATCACTGGATGAAGCTGATCTTCAGTGTGGATGAAACTAAACAAATCATCCATTAAACTTTGGACTTTGGTATGTGGTGGACCCTCATAAATCTGGTTCTGAGTGCTATAATCCCATACAATAACCGTATCATTTCTGTATTTTTCGACTATATCCTCAGGGTCCAGGGTATCCTCAGTTAAAATGCGATAAATGGAAAGAACAATTTCTTCATCAAGGGGTTTATGGAGGTTCTCCAATATATAGTTTAAAGCAAGATAATTGTTAATTATCATTCGTTCACTCTTGTTTACCGGCTTACTTTTCTTTTCGACCATTTCTTTTGTTCTCTTTTTTGTGGAAAAAGCACCCTCAATAGCACTGGAGTGCAATGCCTCATCAATTAGCGCCTCGAATTTAACCTTTTCATAAATATCCTGCTTCACATGCTGGATCAAACTTTTCGTACCTGAGTCATCAATTATTTTTATTCGCTCAACCAGGAAATCATTTAAACAATACCAGAAGAAATGGCCGGCTTGATCTTTTAGTGGAATACTTGTGCCTAGCTTTTTTCTTTCTTCCACCAGTTTGGGCCAAAACTCCTCAATAGGGACTGTACTGGGCAGACGATACATTATTTCCTTTTTATTTAAATACTTTTTTATATACTGATTTATAGGTTCTTGGAATTTAATCTCAGACATTTGTGACACCCCCTTGATTTGTATTGTATCATATTTGTACTGTTTAGAAACCGGTTTGCTACTAATTTGCTACTAATAAATACTGCAAATAATGACTGAATATGTTGATATAAAACGATATTCCGGACGGATACCTAAGGCAAAACTAAGTGGGTACCACACTGCCGGCAAACATCGCGGGGGGGTATGCCCACAGGTGATTCAAACCGGTGGCGGTTTGTTTTTAAACGGGTCAGGTGCTAAAATAAGGTTGTGATTCGCCACCAATGCATAAAAGATGGCGAAGGGCAGTGCTTGGGCAAAGGGGGACCGGTGGGTGCGCAAACAGAGCTTGGATGGAATAATGAATCACTCTTTGCTGTTTTCTACATATATCCGGGATTTTTCCCAGGTGGGGCAGTTGTATGACCATAATCCCGGCGACATTACCTCCTACCGGGAACGCCAGGAGTGGCTGCGCCGGGAGTACCGCCAAAACCAGGAAACCCTGGTCGGGGAGCTTACAGGCTATAACCGCCTGCTGGGTTGCGGTGAAGCCACCGAAGAAAATCTGGTCCGGCTCAGTAAAGAAGGTACTTTGGCTGTGGTTACCGGACAGCAGGCCGGAGTGGCTACCGGGCCACTATATACTGTTTATAAGGCTATCACCACTATCCAATTGGCCGGAAAATTGGAAGCTGAGCTGGGAGTTCCGGTAGTGCCGGTGTTTTGGGTAGCCAGTGAGGACCATGATTATCAGGAGGTTAACCATATTTATGCCCTCAGGGGGATTGGCAGCCAGGTTAAGGTAGAAGAGGTTTGGGGAAAACGGCAGCCGCTGCCGGAGCGCCTGGCCCTGGCGGG
The DNA here is from genome assembly GCA_021848765.1 of Bacillota bacterium. Taxonomy (GTDB): domain Bacteria; phylum Bacillota; order Carboxydocellales; family JAJZTU01; genus JAJZTU01. The sequence continues at coordinate 6,595 of JAJZTU010000080.1, read as the reverse complement.
ATACCCCATAGGCAGGCCGCCGGTAGGTGAGATTCCGGTGGATGATCAGGTTTTCGGCTTTATCGCCGGGCTGGGGAGTTATCTGCCGGAGACAGCGCATAAGCGTGAAGTGGTACAGCTTTTAGAGGATACGGCCAAAGCTTCGTCCAACCTGGCCGAGTGGTTTGGACGCCTGATGACTGCTTTGCTGGGCAGGTATGGGCTGATTATGGCCGACCCTATGCTTCCCGGTTTACGACGCCTTTTGGCGCCTTTTTTTCAGCAGGCTGTCCGGGGCAGGGCCGGAATTAGGGAGGTTCTGGAGAAGACCGGAAAAAGCCTGCAGGAAATGGGTTTTGAGGCTGCTTTCGAGGCCGAGGAAGGGCTTACCGGCTTGTTTACAGTCCAGGGAGGGCAGCGGCTGCCTGTTACTTACCTGGGTGGAAAATATGTTCCCCGGGGGTTAACTTTGGCCTGGGACAAGCAGGAGTTACTGGAGTTGGCGGAAAAGGCGCCGGACCGGTTTAGCTGCAGCGCTTTTTTAAGGCCGGTGGCGCAGGATGTGCTGTTTCCAACAGTGGCCTATGTGGGCGGGCCGGGGGAGATTGCCTACTTTGGGCAGCTAAAAGGAGTGTACCGGATTTTTGGCCAGCAGATGCCTGTGGTTTTCCCACGTCAGGGCTATACCCTGGTGGAACCTGAGACAGAGCAAATTCTGGGCCGGCATAAGCTGGGAATTGCAGATGTCCACAGCGGATTGGAAAAGCTACTGGCGGGAATTCTTCAGGATGTGGAAGGGAAGGATGTCAGGGGAATATTCAGCCAGGCCAGGGAGAGCATAACCAGGGAGCACGTCCGGCTGATGGAGCAGTTGGGGGGGACTGCCGGCGAACTGCGGGAGTTAGGCTCGGGAAATCTGGGGAGAATCCTGTACCAGCTTGATTACCTGGAAAAAAAGACCCACCAGCAGCTGAGGAAAAAACACCGGGTTTTAGTGAACGAGCTTCAGTTTGCTGTCCAGGCGCTGTTTCCCAAAGGGAGAATTCAGGAGCGGACTTTCAATATTGCACCATATCTCGCCGGATACGGCTGGAGTTGGTTGGACCGGTTGGTGGCAGAGGATATCGAATTAGGTTTTAGGCACTGGGCCGTATTTCTGGAGAAGGAGTGAACGGGTTTGGATAGAGTAGATGTAATAGCTTTTGGGGCACATCCCGATGATGTGGAAATCGGCTGCGGCGGACTGTTGGCTAAAGAAGCGGCTTTGGGGCGCCGGGTGGGTATAGTGGACTTGACCCGCGGGGAAATGGGGACTAACGGCACTGTGGAGGAAAGAAAGGCTGAGGGGGAAGCGGCTGCAAAGATCTTGGGGGCGGTTTGGCGAAAAAACCTGGAGATTCCGGACCGGCATATCGAACGGTCTGAAGAAAACCTGGCCAAGGTGGTGGAAGTGCTCCGGCTCTACAGGCCTACCATCATCCTCATCCCCTACTGGAATGACCGCCACCCGGACCACGTGGCAGCCAGTAATTTGGTTACCGAGGCTCACTTTACTTCGGGACTGATTAAGTTTTTGCCTGAGTTAAAACCCTACAGGCCTAAGGAAATGTTGTATTATTTCCTGAATTATGAACAGGAACCCAGCTTTGTGGTGAATGTGACTGATTATTATGACCAAAAGCGCCAGGCTATCGCCGCACATGATTCCCAGTTTGGTCGCAGGAATCCCATGCTGCCCACGGTGGTGAATACCCGCTTTCCGTACCGCCTGGAGAGCAGGGACCGTCATCTTGGGGCCAGAATAAATGCCCAATACGGGGAAGGTTTTGTGGTGAGGAACTTGCTGGCTATCCATGATCCTGTGGAATTTTGGAAGTAATCTTAGAGAATACCGGGAATAAATCTTGGAGAATACCGGGAATCAACCTGGGGAGAGTTTTCTAGGGATACTAGATGGGGGGAGGTGAGCCGGGTGAAAATAGGTATGGTCTGCTACCCTTCCTATGGGGGCAGCGGAGTGGTGGCCACGGAACTAGGGGAGTACCTGGCCGACCGGGGCCATGAGGTCCATTTTATCAGTTATGAGCGGCCTTTTCGCATGAGAGGGTTTCACGGGAATCTCTATCTTCATGAGGTGGAGGTCTTTGACTACCCGCTGTTTAAGTTTCCTCCTTATTCGATTGCCCTGACCAGTACTATTGCTGACGTTGTGCGTAATCATGACCTGGATATTCTGCATGCCCATTATGCCATACCCCATGCCGTAAGCGCTTATCTGGCCCGGCAGATGCTCAGGGACGGGAGGATTCCCATTGTAACAACCCTGCACGGCACAGATATTACCGTACTGGGTAATGACCGGCAGTTTTTTGATATCACCAAGTTTTGTCTGGAAGAAAGCGATGGGGTGACAGCGGTTTCGGAGAGCCTGAGGCAGGAGACCCAGGAGCTGTTTGGAATCGGGCATGTGCAGACGGTCTACAATTTTATTGATCCGGAGGTTTACAAACGGGTGCCCAACCCTTGTTTCAGGGGATTTTTTGCCCGGCCGGAGGAAAAGATAATCCTGCATATCTCTAATTTTCGACCGGTCAAGAGGGTGCTGGATGTAGTCAGCATCTTTGCCGGGATTAACAAGGAGGTGCCCAGTCATCTTCTGCTGATCGGGGATGGGCCTGACCGCCTGGCAGCCCAGCATTTGGCCCAGGACCTGGGGCTTGCCCAGAGAGTGCATTTTCTGGGCAAGCAGGAGTGTGTATTCCAGGTGTTGTCCCTGGCTGACCTTTTTCTTTTGCCTTCTGAGAAAGAAAGTTTCGGCTTATCCGCTTTAGAGGCCATGGCCTGTGAAGTGCCTGTGATAGCTACGGCTACCGGGGGTGTACCCGAGGTGGTCTTGGACGGAGTCACGGGATACCTTGCCCCGGTGGGGGATGTGCAGGCTATGATAAAAATGTCGGTGAGTTTGCTCCGGGACCGGCAACTTCACGGCAGGATGGCGATCGCCGCCCGGGAGCGGGCCGCTGCGGAGTTTCATGTTGATAAGATAGTCGCTCAGTATGAGGAGTATTATAGGCGGATCTGCGGTATAAGTGAGTGAAGGTACACAACAACCCTCCAGACAATCTGGAGGGTTGTGTGTTTATGATTCAGGACCTCCCGGTTGTGACCGGCCTCGCATCACGCCGGTGATCTTTTCGTGAGTAACTTATCCGGGATGCCAGTAGTTTATACACACCCTTTCCCGTAGTTATTCATACTATACCATTGACCAGACTTTCTTGAGAGGAGGGACGGGTAATGGTCAGACAAACATTAATAGTTGGTGACATTTCCGGCAAAGGCATAGAAGTTAAGAGACTTCAAGCGGTGAATAAAAACGTGGAAATTGTGGCTAAAATTGCTGATTTACACCAACTTACTACTCAACTTTCAGAACTTAGACCGGATTCCTTACTGGTCAGTTTAGATTTACCAGGCCTCCGGTTTTTGAACTCAGTGCGTATCCTGACGGAAATCCTTCCCGCAGTATCTTATCTCTATATTTTATTTAAACCTGTCGAGCAGGTTTACTATCTTCCCAGGAGCATTACTTATCAGGACATGGGCAGCTTGTTGGCCAAGGCCAAGGAGCAGCAGTATCCTGAGCTTTCGGCCAAAATCATGGAGGAATTTAACAGGATGGCTGCAGGTCAGGTGAGTGTTCCTGTTCAATCCGGGACCAAGACAGCCCTGCCCCTTACCAAAAGGGAGTTAGAGGTGGTTTCTCTTCTGGCCAAGGGCTTTAGTGACCGCAAGATTGCTGCTATCCTGGTCATCAGTGAAAAAACTGTCCGCAACCATATCCGCAATGTGCGGCAAAAGCTACGGGTAAAAACCAGGACGCAGGTGGTGCTGTTTGCTGTGCAGGCCGGTCTGGTAAGTCTGGAAGACATTTGCCTGGACTCCTTTTAAATCCGGAGACATTTTCCCGGACCCCTTCCGGATTTGCATGACTTTACCCGGATTCCTACTGGAATCCGGGTAATTTTGGGGATAGTTTTCATCATTCCCCTTCCTTTTGTATATGTATTAACTGGATGGTGAAAACAGAGGGGGAATACCATGCCCAGGGAACTGGTAGTAGGTAATGGGCAGATGTTAATTGGCTTTGACGGTCAGCTGAACATGCGGGATTTATACTATCCATATGTGGGCCAGCAAAACCACATCGGGGGACACAAAAACCGCTGGGGAGTTTGGGTTAGCGGGCGGTTTTCCTGGTGTGACAGTGAAGGTTGGGAGCGGGAACTGAGTTATCAAAAGGATACCCTGGTCACCAGGGTGGTGGCTGCCAACAGGCTCCTGGGGTTACAGTTGACTATCAATGATACAGTTCATCACCATGAAAACATCTATCTGAAAAAGACGGTTATTGAAAACCTGCACCCCCAGGAGCGGGAGGTGCGGATTTTCTTTACCCAGGACTTCTCTTTGTATGAGTCCGATGTAGGGGATACCGCTCTTTACGACCCTGACCTGGAGGCCATTTACCATTATAAACGCCACTGCTATATTTTGGTGAAGGGCACTGCCGGGGGGACGGGGATTTTTCAATACTCGACAGGGACCAAGCGTTTTTTCGGAGTCGAGGGTATGTGGAGGGAAGGTACCTGGCGGGATGCGGAGGATGGGGCCCTGGCGGGAAATCCTATCGCCCAGGGTTCGGTGGACAGCGCGATATCTTTTAGCTTGGTATTGCCCCCAGCCGGTAAAGGAACAGTATATTACTGGCTGGCTTTGGGGCGGAATTTCCGGGAGGCGCTGCGCCTTAACAGTGTTGTGGAAGCTGAGAAGCCGGAGAGATTGATTGAGAAAATCGGGGCTTATTGGAATATTTGGGTAAATAAGCAGGTAATTGATTTCGGAGATTTGGCTCCGGCATTGGTGGACCTCTACAAACGGAGTTTATTGATTTTGCGCACTCAGGTGGATCGCCGGGGGGCTATTGTGGCTGCCAATGATACTGATATCATGCAGTATAACCGGGACCATTATTCCTATGTCTGGCCCAGGGATGGAGCTCTGGTGGCCTATACGCTCATCAAGGCCGGCTACAGTGAAATGGCCAGGATGTTTTTCCGTTTTTGTGAAAATGCCCTGACTGCCGGGGGTTACCTGCTGCACAAATATAATCCTGATGGCTCTTTGGGCTCCAGTTGGCATCCCTGGGTTAAGGACGGCCAGCCGCAATTGCCGATTCAGGAGGATGAGACCGGGTTGGTGTTGTGGGCCTTGTGGGAGTATTTTAAAGAGACCAGGGATACTGAATATATTCAAGATCTATATGGTTCCCTGATCAGGCCTGCTGCCGATTTTTTGGCTGAGTATATTTATCCGCAATGGGGCCTGCCCCGGGAGAGTTATGACCTGTGGGAGGAACGGCGGGGGATATTCAGTTTTACAGCCGCTACGGTATGGGCAGGGCTGACTGCCGCTTCCCGCTTTGCCCAGATGTTGGCCGATGATGAGCGGGCCCAGGCTTATCACCGGATTGCCGCCAGGATGCTCAGTGGTATGCGGAAGCACCTTTATGACCCGGGGGTGGGCCGTTTTGTCCGGGGAGTGTATGTGCGGCCTGATGGGAAACTGGAGAAGGATTTGACTTTAGAGAGCAGTGTATTTGGGTTATTTGCCTTTGGCGCCTTTCCGGCCGATGATCCTATGGTGGCGGGCACTATGCAGGAAGTGGCCAGGGGGTTATGGGTAAAGACCGGTGTCGGTGGAATAGCCAGGTATTCCAATGATTACTATTTTCAGCGCTCCAAGGATTTGGGCAATGTCCCGGGAAATCCATGGGTGATTTGCACCCTGTGGGTGGCCCAGTGGTATATTGCCAAGGCCAAAGCCAGGGCGGATTTAAAACCGGCATTGGAGTTGTTGCAGTGGGTAGCCGGCAAGGCCACGCGTTCAGGGGTGCTTTCTGAGCAGTATCATCCTTACGGGGGAGAAGCGCTTTCAGTGTCGCCCCTTACGTGGTCGCACAGCACCTATGTTTTGACGGTACTGGAGTACCTGGAAAAGTGGCAGGAGTTAAGTGCCGGGTTACTTTAAATCTGCACCTTCCCATTTGAATTCCCGTATGGGAACACCGGATAGATTCTTCAGTTCCAGGCGCACCCATTTGGTGTCTTCGTCAAGGATACCGGTATTCCGGACTTTCAGCAGGCCGGACCGGTGATGGTTAGCCTCGCTCTCCGGCTGCCAGGCAAAACCCTCCTCAATGGAAACCCCTTTGTCAGTAGTTATCTGCACCGATTTGACGATATTGTATTTGGAAAGGGGAACCGAGTGGGTGTTCAAGGCTACCCGGAAAACCAGCTCATCCTGGGGAACCGCTTCCAGCGGGTTAAAAAAAACTATGTCAACCGTTACGTTTGCGGCATCACTGCGCCTGGTCAGGGCTATTTCCGTTTTGGCGCTCACGCTGCTGCCGGTAGTTTCCTGCAAGGCCACATTTTCGATGGTCTTGTTAATGCCGGTCCAGGCCCAGTAACCTGTACCCAGCAAAAAAACTATCAGCACTGCTCCAAACAATTTTCGCATTTGGTCCGCCTCCTTTGTTTAGCTGCATAATACT
>JAJZTU010000079.1 GCA_021848765.1 Bacillota bacterium | reverse complement strand
TGAGGATTAATGATTATAGCTATCGCATCAAAGGCAATTTCAAACTCTTGTGGTTCTATCCCTTTACTCCTGGCTTCATCAATCTCTTCGTCTTTCATCTTCCTGGAGGCATTGGCTAATTCGGCTGTGCCGTCAATTAGGGCGCTAATACCGGTCCCCGAGCCTCCGCCTTTAACAGCAAGCCGGGCGCTAGGATTGCGTTTCATGAACTCTTCTGCCAGGGCTTGACTTAAATAAACCATGGTATCAGAACCTTTGATTTGAATAACCCTATTCTCTACTGTCTTTGGCGCCTGTTGAGGCAGCGAAGCGCCTTGACCCGGACTTTGGGCTTTACCTTGACCACAACCTGCGATGACTCCAGGCAGCAACAATAGACCCATTACCAACACCAATGCTTTTCTTACCATTTCAGTTCTTCCTCCTTCCGAACCAATCACACGTCAGGCATGCTGCGAAATGATAACCTGCTCTCCGCTCATTAGCTCCCGTTGCGTTATTTCCGGTTCTTCCAGCAGCTTGAATTGGATAACCATGCTGTAGAGTTCTTGGGCAAGTTTGGCCAGTTCGTCCGAAGTTGAATTGACCTCCTGGAGAATTGTTGTTTGATTTTGTGTGCTCATGGCAATATCATTGGCTCCCCTGGAAGTTTCCCCGGTCATTTCGGCAATCTTGTTAACCGCCTGGGCAATATTTTCGATAGAAGCAAACTGTTCTTCGACACTGCTCAGGATGTTGGATGTGAGCTGATCGTTAATATGGACAGCCTGGATAATTTTTTGCAAACTACTTACAGTTCGGTGGGCAAGCTGCATACCCGTATTAACAGAGTCCGTAACAGAGTGTGCATTTTGCAATAGTTCTGCTTCTTTCAGTTTCACATTGCTGATTATTGAATTGATCTCATTAGCCGCTTTTCCGCTCTGGTACGCCAGGGCCTTGACATCTCTGGCCACTACACTGAACGTCTTGCCGTTTTCCCCGGCCCTGGCTGCCTCAATAGCTGCATTGAGGGCCAAAAGGTGGGTCTGTTTGGCCAAGGTTTCAATGATTTTTACAAAGGACAGCGCCTGTTCAATTGTCTCAAAGAGCTCACTTACCGACAGGGTCATTACCTGGGTTGTTTTTTCAATCGCCACCATGGACTTGACCGCATCTTCTACTGATTGTTCTCCCTCTGTAGCAATTTGGATGGTTGTGGCGCTATTTTTTACTGCCTGCTCACTGGAATCCCGGATGCTGCGGATCTCTTGCACAATCTGCTCCATAACTACCGTAACATCACTGATCCCGGAATTGTTAACTTCGGCTGCGGCTGAAACCTGGCGGGTAGTTTCCGAGATTTCTTCCATGTCGCTGTTACTTCTGCGAACCGCCTTGTTGAGCATAGCGGAGATTTTTTCAATTTTACCCGCTGTGGTTGACAGCTTATGCAATACACGGTTTTGTTCCTCAATCATGTGGTTATAGCTGGTACCCAAATCACTAAATTCATCCCTGGTCTCAATAGCTGACCTTAATGAAAAATCTCCTTTTTCCACTCTTTTGATAAGCTGGACTATCTGGTTCAGGGACTTGATCAACCTCGCTACCGCTAAGTACCCAACCAGCAAGGATAGAAACGTACTGGCCAGGATAATCAGCAGAGTACTGCTTCGAATGTTGTTGGCCGCCGCCAGGTATTCCCTTTCCGGAATGAATACGGCAATAATCCATTTGGGTTTAGCCACCAATCTATACACTACCAGATAAGGTTCATTGCCAACCTTGACCTTATGTACTCCTTCGAACTTGCTTTTATCTCTTTGGATTTTTTCAAGAATCCCCCGTAATATAGGTTCGCCGGTATGTTTTAAAACCTTGCTGCTGTCCGGGTGGTACAAAACCAAACCGTTACTGTCAAGAATTATTCCAAAACCTGATTGCCCGAATTTCCGCTTGTACACATGGCGGCTAAAATAACTAAAGTCATAAGTGATAATTATCGCCCCGGCCACCTGACCGGTTATTTCCTTAACCGGGTAAGCCATGGAGATACTGGGCAGTTTCACCCTGGTCTTACTGCTGTCTTTCGCGAGTTCCACCCCTCCAATGGCAAAACTTTTTTCCCGGGTAGCCCTTTGGAAATAACCTTGATCCTTTAAGCTCAGCCCTGTATACTCCCCGTTCCAACTGTCTGCCACTACAATCCCGTCTTTGTTCACAACCAGCATATTAGCATAAATTCCCTGGACATCCACGTAAATTTTGCGCAGGTATTTGAATGTCTCGACCAAGCTCTGGCTGTCAGTCACCCTGCCATTGCGGTTATAGTCATTCAGCAGCCTGACAATTGAAGGTGTAGTAGCCAGGTTCCGCAGCAGCTCATTGGTGTCCTCAACTGCAGTTTGTTCTGTGTCTGTGATCCCTTTTACCTTGATCCGCAGTTCCTCTACGGCAGCCTGACTTAGCGCTTTGTAGCTTTGAACATAAGCAAATCCCCCCAATACCATAATCGGTACAATAGATGTAGTTAACAGCAATGCCATAAGCTTTATTTTTACACTGATTTTCATCGCGAAAACCTCCTGGTTGGTTAGGGGCAGGACAGGGCGAAAAAAAGCGCCTGTCGGCGTTTATCTAATCAGCTGGCTTTGCCTGCAAATCGCTTATGCAGAATACGGCTGGGTATACCTACCAGCAGGTTGAAAACCAGCACTACCAGAATCAGGACAGCGGCGCTGCCATTGGCTATAGCGTCAGCATCGCTGACCAGTCCCTCGGCACGGATATACCACAAGTGAACAGCCAGGGTTTCTCCCGGGGCCAGCAGGTCGAAATCAAACATCTTTTGAGAAACACTCAAGCCCGCCGTAAAAATCAGGATTGCCGATTCCCCCAGGGCCCTTCCGGCCACCAGGTTGATTCCGGTAATCAAACCGGGTAAAGCACTGGGCAGAACCACCCGGTAGAGGGTCTGCCATTTGGTAGCCCCCAGGGCATAGGCTGCTTCCCTGTAGGAAAAAGGCACAGCTTTGACCGCCTCCTCGGTAACCCGTACCAGTACAGGAAGGTTTAATAAAGCCAGGGTGGCGGCGCCTCCCAAAATGGTGAAACCCAGCTTAAAAGTGGTTACAAAGATGATACTCCCAAAGAGTCCGAAAACTACTGAAGGTACCGAAGCCAAACTTTCGGTACTTAATCTGATCATGTCAGTAAGCCAGGACTTTTTGGCGTATTCGGCCAGGTAAATTCCGGCTCCCATACCCACCGGCAGCGATAAAGCCAGGGATAAAACCAGGATATAAAATGTATTAAATAACTCAGGCCCAATACCGCCCCCGGCATCCAACTCCTTCGGGGGTGTGGTCAGAAATCCCCAGGTTATCTGGGACCAGCCCTGGCCTACTGTATACTGAAGAAACCACACCAGCAGGGCCAGGATAAAGCCTCCGGCCAGCCATAAAAAAACAGTAGCTACCTGATCCGTTAACCTTTTGCTCACTGGGCAAATCCCCTCCTCTTGCCGACAAACCTGACAATCAAGATCAAGCTCAAGGTGACCAATAACAAAACCAGGGCCATCAGAAACAGAGCATTATTCCAGGCCGACCCAAAGGGGGTATGACCCATTTCCAGAATAATTTCAGTAGTCAGAACCGAGGTAGGCACAGTCAGGGATTTGGGGAATTGAGGAGAATTGCCGATTACCATCAGCACCGCCATAGTTTCCCCTATGGCCCTGGCCATCCCTAAAATGATCGCTGTAAGGATTCCCGGCATCGCTGCCGGTATCAGAACCCGCCAGATGGTCTGCCAACGGGTAGCGCCCAGGGCATAGGATGCCTCTTCCAGGGTAGAAGGCAGGGAACGCAGGGCGTCTTCCGATACGCTCAGCACAGTTGGCAAAATCATAATGGAGAGCACAATAGCCGCAGCCAACAGGCCATAGCCGGGGGGAGTCAGATATTCGCCTATCTTTGGAATAACCACAGTCATACCTACCAAACCGTAAACAACAGAAGGAATACCTACAAAAAGCTCAATGGCAGGCTTGAGAATTTCCCGCAGCCAACCGGGTGCGACTTTGGCCATAAATACAGCTCCTGCCAAAGCCAGGGGGCCGCCCAGGAGAATGGTCAGGCCGGTTAAAGCAAAGGTTCCGAAGATAAAGGTTAAAGCCCCAAATTTCCCGGCATCAGGCTGCCACTGGGTACTGGTAAAAAACTCGGCAAAACTGACCGCCTGGAAGGTCTTAATTCCTTGTTTTCCTACAAAAAGCACAATCGACACTATTAAAACGGTCATCAAGACAGCACAGGCCAGGAAGAGGTACCTGGTTACCCGGTCGTAAAACCCGGCGCTGGAATTCCGGCCGGCATAGAGGGTACTCTTTTTCGTACAATCGGCTTGAGTGGCTAATTCCATATTTGCACCTCTGTCAGTCTCAACCCATAATAGCAGCACCGGCGGCCTCCGCCTTGCGGCAGTAAGCCCCGGTGCACTACCCGGATAGATGGGTTTCTGCAGATTATTAAGCCCCTGATGGGGTTGAGCGGATTGCCCGGTAACTTACTTTAAGGTAATTGTGGCGGTTTGGGTGGAACTATTCCAGGCTACCTGGCCGCCAAATGCCTCACCTGCGAAACGCAGGGGTACCAAAGTACGTCCTTTGACGATTTTTGCCGGTACGTCAAGAGTAACGGGAGAGTTATTTTTATGGACAGCCCGCGCTCCCACTTTTAAGGTCACTTTAGTCTTAGCCTTGGTTGCGGTAACAGTCTGGGTTTTAGCATCCCAGCTCACTTTGGCGCCAAGAGCTTCAAACAGCGCTCTGACAGGAACAAGAGTACGGCCATTCTCTACTATAGGGGCTACATCAAAAGCAAGCTTCTTCCCGTTTAATACAACCGTAGTGGTTTTAACGGCGGCAACGGGTTTCTGGACAACAGGGGCTTTGGTTTCGGTCAGGGCTTTTCTGCCCTCCATTTTAGTCATGGAAATAAAATTTAGTTTTTCCAGGTAGGAATTCTGGAAGGAGGGACTGAGCACATAATCAATATACGCTTTAACCACACCCTGGGCTTCACCTTTAGTATACATGTACTCATAAGTCCAGATGGGGTATTTGCCGTCAATAACATTGTCATCGGAATAAGGGACACCGTTGTACTTCAATACCTTGATGCTGTCATCAATGTAAGCCGCATCCACATAACCAATAGAACCGGGTGTACCGCTGACACCCCTGCGCACGGTCCCGTTAGAATCCTGGGTTACGGCGCTGTTAGTAAACTCTTGGCCCTTTAGAACAATACTCTTAATGGTGGCCCGGCTTCCGGAAGTTTTGGAACGGCCGATTATGGTAATGTCTTTATCTTCGCCGCCAACTTCCTTCCAGTTCTTGATTTTGCCTGTAAAGATATCTACCAGCTGCTGTTGGGTCAGGTTATCAACAGGATTGCTCTTATTGGCGATAATCACAAAGGGAGCTACGGCTACTTTGTGGTCTACCAGACCTTTGGACCCGTCACCTTCGGCAGGTACATCGGAATTACCAAGATCAACAGAACCTTCAGCTACTTGTTTAAGACCGGTAAAAGAGCCACCACCGCCAATATTAACAGTTACACCAGGGTTCTTCTCCATGAATTCTTCAGCGGCCTTCTTGGCCAGGGGCAGAATGGCAGTAGAACCGGAAGCGGTTACTTTGCCGCTGAGACTGGCGGCAGCGAATGCTGGCACAGTAACACCCATAATCATAGCGCCAGCCAGCAGGGACACAATGGCTTTCCTTAATTTCATTGTTGCTTTCTCCTCCTTATTGTTATAAAAATTGATTTTAGATTACAGAATTAATTATAAAGGGCTAATGTTAAGAATCGACAAGCTCCCGGTTAACTACCGGCAAAGTTTTGGTAAATTGTGAGTGAAGTTTCAGTAAAGTCTATGTTAACCTAAGCGGGCCTGTCTTTTCGAAACCTGTATCCCAGACCTCTAACGGTCTCGATATAGCATGGTTCTGCAGGATTTTCCTCAATCTTTAGCCTGAGGTGCCGGATGTGTACATCCACAGTTCGTGTATCTGAAGGGTAGTCAATACCCCAGATGGTATCCAGGAGAAAGTCCCTGGTAAACACCTTTCCCGGACTAGTACTCAAAATCTTCAACAATTCAAACTCCTTGACGGTTAAATTTACCTCAGCGCCACGGACGAGTACCTGAAAGTTGCTTGGCCTGATTACCAGTTCGCCAAGGACAATTTCGTCCCCGGCTTGGCGAAATGCAGCCTTTCTGCGAAGGCGGGCCTTGACCCTGGCGGCCAGTTCCCGGGGGCTAAAGGGTTTGGTTATGTAGTCATCAGCCCCTAACTCCAGTCCCACCACTTTATCCAATTCACTGTCCTTTGCTGTAAGCATAATGATAGGCATGTCCTTGAGTTTTTCAATTTTTCGCAACTGCTTGCAAATCTCGAATCCATCCATCCCCGGCAGCATTATATCTAAAATGATTACATCCGGGTTGGCCTGCAGGGCTTTATTGACCACCTCTCCGCCGTCATAAACACAGACTAGATTATGACCGTCTTTCTCCAGGGTAAACTTAATCAGTTCCACAATGTGTTTTTCATCATCCGCTACCATCACCTTGGCCACCTTAAGTCTTCCCCCTCTCATTCTTAAAGGGCAACCTTTTAACTTACGGTTTATTTTAAACTGTATGTGTAAAAGGATAATTACGAAATGATTAAGCCTTTGTTAATCAAAATCAAACAAAAAACCATTGAAAATCATTTCAATGGTTAAAAATGCAAATGATTTCAATGGTCTATACAGAAACAAGTTTTCTCATCTTTGTTTTATCTCTCCATCTGCCTTCCCGTAACCAAGGCCGCAGCTACCTTCTCACCCCTATGGTGCACCGTTACCTCCAGCCTGATTGACTTTTTGTCCACACTTACGATAGCCGCCTCTACTTCAATATCGGTGTCTAATTCCACTGAACGGTAAAAATTCAGGCTCAGGGTTTCCGTATTCAGGTCCACCCTTTTTTTCTTCCGGCTAGCAATATAAGCTGCTGAATTCAATAAAGTCACCAGGCTTCCGACACTGGCCGCGCCAAACTCATTGGACATCAGTTCATTGACCTGACCGGTAAGCTTTACCCCTGACTCCGTATCTTCCAACCGGAACCCGCTTAAAATTATATTATCAACAGTCTCCTCAAACTGGGGCTGTTTCTGAACATGCTGGAAAGCATTGATGACATCCTGGCGGGTAAGCACACCGATAAGCCGGTTATTCCATACTACCATCAGCATCTCCAGCCCCTCCCAGATCATCAGGCGGGCAGCATGTCCGACACTGGCATCAGGGCGAATACTCATAGCGGGAATCATAACCTTTTTAACCGGCTCATTTTGATCCACCGCAAATACTTCCACCGCCGTAACCAGGCCCAATACCCTCATATTCTCGTCCACCACCGGGTACCGGCTGTGTTTGAACTGGCTGGCCATCCGGTACCAGTCCCCGACCAGGGCATCAGCAGTTAAGTGTTTAACATCCTTGACCATTACATCTTCCACCAGGATGACCTCGCGCTCGGTAAGCCTTTCATTCAGCGCCCTGTTAATCAAATTAGTCACCGCAAAAGTATCATAAGGGGTGGAAATGATGGTCAACCGTTTCTCCCTGGCCCTCTCCATTACCTCTGCACTAATGGGAAAACTCGCTACGACCAGAAGATCCGCCCCTAAGCGCAGGGCCTCCAACTGGGCATCCTCCCGGTTACCGACGATATACAAACAATGGGGTTCTACATAGTGAGGCATGGTATCAACACTGGAAGCCCCAATCACAAAAGTCTTGAAGGTCCGGTTAAGCCCCTGACCACCGCAAACCACTTTGCCTTCCACAATTCTAGCCACCGCACCCAGGGTCAGTTCCTTGATTTCCCGTTGCTGGGCCTTCTCAATCCGAACCGTCCCGACCTTCGGTATGGAACTAACCAACCCCCGCCCCTCAGCTTCCTTGATGGCCCGGTAGGCTGTGCCATCGCTCACTTCCAACTCTTTGGCGACCTGGCGCACAGATACCTTTGTGCCAACCTCTAATCTCTCAATGTACCGGAGAATCTGCTCATGCTTGCTCAAACTCACGGCTAGCTCCCCTCTTCTCTACAACTCTTCTCTATAATAGAAGGTGATTTTTCCCATTATTATAGCATACTTTCCCCGTCTCATCCACTCACAATCCCTTGATTACCGTTAATACCGCCCAAAAGAAACAACCGCGGTGAAAACCGTGGTTGTCCTTAACCTGCAACTATTTCATTATCTACCTTTCCGGTTCTGGCCAGCCTGGACAGTATCCTCAGCCAGAACATCCAACTGGGTCCCGGAGGCTGCTAAATTCACTTGGGGATTTTTTTCCTTCTTGGGTTTCTTGGTATTGCGGTTCTTAGCCACCCTTTTACCCTCCTTCCAGGTAAATTAACTATAATATTACCCTGGAAAGAGGTATTTATACATACCTCAAACCTGAACTCCGCTTTTTCCCCATTTGATTTCCGCTATCAGTATGCCCCCCAGGATAAGCCCTCCGCCCAGCAGACTCCGCCAAGTCAAGAGCTCATTAAGGATAAAGCAGGCAAAAACAGCGGTAAACACCGGCTCCAAGGTAAATATTACTGCCGCCCTGCCGGGTGTTGTATACCTCTGAGCCCAGTTTTGGATAAAAAACACCAGAGCAGTTGCCACCACTCCCATATAGACCAACCCTACCCATGTCCAGGCAGTTATCAGGTGGGCAGGCCATTTTTCAAGCAGTAAACTCATCAAACTACAAGCTACTCCGGCAACTCCCAACTGAATAGTGGTAAATACTCCTGTGTCCATATTTGGGGCATATTTAGCCACTACCACAATATGGCAGGCAAAGGCCAGTGCACAGAGGAGGGTAAGCAAATCGCCCAGGTTTAGCCCGGCAGCAACCTCCGGATTGTATGCCAGTACTGACAAACCGCTAAAAGCCAGCAGCGCACCCACCAGGACATTGGGCATAGTTTTTTGTTTTAGGATAAGCGCGGCCATTATGGGGGTAAGTACTACTGAAAGCCCGGTAATAAACCCGGATTTGGCAGCTGTGGTAAATTGCAACCCTGCAGTCTGGGTGGCAAAACCGAGAAACAAAATCAGGCCAATCAGTCCTCCGGCCAACCAGGTCCTTCGCCCGGCCTGCAGCACTTCTCTGCCGAATAGCATCATCAATACCCCAAAAGCCAGGACAAACCGAATCGCCAGGTATGTAAAAGGTGGAAACTGCGCAAGACCTAATTTGGTAATAATGAAGGTAGATCCCCAGATTACCGTCACCATGACCAGACCCAGTTCCCCTATCGCCCTATGTTTTTCCATCAGAGTCCCCCTGTTAAAGTTTATGTGACATCGTCAGTACGCCTCTCAATTCAAGCACCCGCATTAGATTCGCCGTTCAAGCTAATTTTCCTCCTCCGGCCAATGAGGAAACAGCTTGGGCTTGCCCAGCTGCCGCCTTGCCAAAAAAGCAGGCGATATGATACCATATTGTAAAAACATCCCAACAGGATAAGTACCGGCCACCCGATAAACTTTATGAGGAGGGATAATTCGTGAAGATCACTTACCTCGGACACTCCGGCTTCCTGCTGACAGGCAAACATGGGCAAATTGTCATTGACCCTTTATTAACCGGCTACCCTTTCCCAACTTTCAAACCCGAAGACATCAAAGCCAACCTCATTTTAATTTCCCACGGTCACGGTGACCACTTCGGCGACTCTGTAGAGATTGCCGGACATTCCGGCGGAACCATTGTCTCCAACTACGAAATAGCCAACTACTGTGCCGACCAAGGGGTTAACACCCACCCCTTGCACCTCGGAGGCAGCCGGGACTTTAACCTGGCCAAAATCAAGCTCACCATCGCTTTCCACGGGAGTTCCATGGGCCTGAACCCAGCTCAATACATGGGCAATCCGGCAGGCTTTCTCATCACCATGGACGGCCTGAATATTTATCACGCCGGTGACACCGGTCTTTTCGGGGACATGGAACTCATCGGCAGGCTACACCCTATTGACGTGGCCATGCTCCCCATTGGTGATAATTTCACTATGGGTCCCGAAGATGCGCTGGAAGCAGTTAAAATGCTCAGGCCCAAAGTAGCCATCCCTATGCACTACAACACCTGGCCCCTGATAGCCCAAGACCCCCAAGCTTTTAAGTCTGCTGTAGAAGCAGCTACAGAGACCAAGGTAGTAGTTCTGGCAGCCAAAGAGGAATATAATCTTTAGCACAGATTGCTGTCAGATAATCCCTACAGACTAACTACCACAAAAGGTAAGGCTCCCATGCCTGTACATCGGCTGGGAGCCTTTGTTATCCCCCTGAGGAATTAGGATTTTTCCGGCTGCTTTCCGGGAGAGGCATGACTGGGCTTCTCCCCAACTTGCATTGCCGCCCTGGTAACTTCAGTTAAAATCTTGGCCTGATTACCGGCATCCCACATCCGTAACTTGGTAAAAACTTCTCCACTATGGGTAACCGTATATTTAGGGGGCAGCCGGTTCAAGGCTAAGGCCATCATATCCAACCGGCACCTTTCACACTGGCAAACATGGGGCATATTGGCCAGAACCTGCCGAAGGGCATCAGCAACGACAATTTCCATATAGTTTTTTAGTTTCACAACCCGCCCCCCTTCCGTCTATTGGTTTGACTTGTTACTAATTCGCATTGACAGTACTGCTGAGATTTTTATAGTTTCGAGTTAGTTATTCTACAAATTTTGATTAAATCCTTTCAACTGATTGATTATTGCCTCTTCCCGCCTGGCAATTAACTGGGCATCTTCCACTGATACCGCCCGAAATCCCACTGAGTCCCCCGGAAATAGCTGCGCCACCTTCGGTAAGTCAGCGCTGATTACGGTTGCCAGCTTAGTATATCCCCCGGTGGTCTGCCGGTCAGCCATGAGAATAATAGGTTTACCTGCAGCAGGCACCTGGATTCCGCCAAAAGGCACTGCATCAGACACAATATCCGCACCTCTTTGGTGGACCAGGACAGGGCCCTCCAGACAATAGCCCATCCGGTCAGACCTGGGGGTAACGGTATAGCTTTTGGTCAGGAAAGTCTCCACAGCCTCCCGGGTAAAATACTCCTCCTGAGGTCCCAACACCACTCGCAATAATACTGCTCCCCCGTATTGAGGAACCATTTCCCCAGGCAGGTGATGGGTTCCACCAATGCGGCTGTCACTTTCGGTTGTTTGGTCTCGCTGCATCAATCCCACCGGAATGAGGTCATTTTTTAACAAAGCCCGCCCCTGAAAACCACCGGTTTTCCCCTTCAGCAGGGTTGACTTACTGCCCATCACCATGGGAACCTCAATCCCCCCAGCCACTGTCAGGTAGGCCCTGCAGCCCTGCTTCCTCCTTCCGAAGGCCAACACACTTCCTTCCTGCAGCAGGAAGCTCTGCCACATAGGCACAGGCTTACCGTTAACCTCCGGACTAAGATCAGCGCCGGTCAGAGCTACAACCATATCCCTTAAAGCCCCGAGTCGCGGCCCCGTTACGGTGATCTCCAGACCCGCTTCCCCCTCGGCATTACCCACCAAAAGATTCCCCACTCTGAGCGCAAACCGGTCCATCGCTCCCCCTGCAGGAATTCCAAACTGCTGGAAGCCGCTCCGGCCCAAATCCTGTACTGATGTCAGCATGCCCGGGTTCAATACTTCCAGAGCCACAGTCCATCATCCTTTCAATCCTTAACGGTGAGACAGAGGAAGAATTCTCACTCCCGCATCCTCCAGCCCCTTCCGGACGGCTGCCGCAAATTCCAGGGCTGTCTCCCCGTCTCCGTGAAGGCACAGAGTATCAACTGCTAAATCCAATACCAGCCCATCACCGGTAGCTACCTTCCCGTCCAGGACCATTCGTAAAGCCTGGTTCACAGCCTGCCGGACATCGGTAAAAACCGCTCCCGGTTTTTTACGGCTGCTCAGCGTCCCATCCGGTTCATAGCTGCGGTCGGCAAAACCTTCCCGGGCTACCCTCAGGCCTGCCCGACCTCCTGCCTCTACCAACTCTGAACCGGCCATTCCCACCAAAATAAGCCCCCGGTCAACAGCCGCTACTCCCCGGGCAATAGCATTTGCCAGGTCTGCCCGCTTAGCTGCCATATTGTATAAAGCCCCATGTGGCTTCACATGGCAAAGCCCGGCCCCAACACTTTCTGCAAAAGCCTTCAAAGCGCCCACCTGGTAGATAACCAGATTTTCCACCTCTTCAGGTTCCACCGCCAGTTCCCTGCGCCCAAAGCCCAC
>JAJZTU010000078.1 GCA_021848765.1 Bacillota bacterium | reverse complement strand
AACCGTCAATGATGTAAAGGCGGTTGTGGCTATTGAGAAAAAGCTTGATGGCCAGGTTCGGCCTGAGTATTGGGAGAAAAAGCTGGAGGAATATACCGCGGATCCTGAAGTCTGTGTGGGAGTGGAGGTCAAGGGTAAGTTGGTAGGCTTCATGATCGGCCATGTCAAGGGAGGAGTATTTGGGACAGCAGATGACATTGGCTGGGTTGAGGTTATGGCTGTTGATCCGGACTTTCAAGGCAGCCACCTGGGGCAACTGCTTGCTCAAACTCTTTTCGACTACTTCCGGCGTAAGGGGGTAAGGACTATCCATACCCTATGTGACTGGAAAGAAACCACTATCCTGGGTTTCTTTGCTGCTCTGGGCTTCAGCAAAGGCGATTATATTCACCTGCAGATTAAACTTTAATCCTGTTATGGGAGAAAGGCTACGGGTGGTATAGGATGAGTGCTGTAAACATGGGTGGTTCCGGTTTTAAGTGGGTTACTCTGGAAGAACTGCATGATGAAATGGCGCCCTACCGCAACACCGGAGTACTTGCTGACCAGTTTCCGGGGTTTACCGGATTATGGTGCAGGTTTTTTGTAAACCTGAATACGGCAAGCCAGCTAAACAATGTTGTGTTTATCGCTCACGGGCCGGAGGGCTGCACAGCAGCAACCCGGATCTTCTCAACGGATTATTATATCCAGCACCATGGCCAGGGTTTTCCCCATCTGGTCAGTTCCGGGATGACGGAGAATCAGGTGATTATGGGTGGAGAGAAGAGTCTGCGGGATACCATCATTGAAGTGGACCGGGAATATCAACCATCACTGATTATTGTCTTCACCAACTGTGCTTCGGGACTGGCCGGGGATGATGTGGTTTCCACCACTGAACAGGTACAGCCACAGGTCAAGGCCAAACTTTTGTGGATTCCCTCGGAAGGCTATGCCAGTTGCTGGCGGGGAAAATCCATAGAAGCCTCCATTCCGCGATACGTACAGCTGATGGAGAAACCTGAAAAGGTTCTCAAAGATACTGTAAACATTTTAGGGATGTACAGGGGCAGATTTTCAGCCAAGGGCAACCGCAGGTCCGGTGACCAGGATACCCTGGAATTGGTCCGCTATGTTGAAGCCTTAGGGCTAAAGGTGCACAGGGTGCTTTTAGGCGGAGATTACAACTATATTCGCTCAGCGCCTCAGGCAGCGGCCAATATCCTGCATTTTCCTACCTTGGGCTATCCGCTGGCCCTGGAAATGAAGAAGGCTTTCGGGACACCTTACCTGCCTCAGGCCAGACCCATCGGGGTGGAGGTAACCGGTCGTTACATCCGGGACCTGGGTGAGTTTTTTAACCGCAGGGAAGAGGCAGAGAAACTGATTGAGCAGGAGTTTTCTTCCATTAGGGATATTTGGGAAAAGACCAAAACAATGGTCAAGGGCAAGGTGGCCCTTATCGAAGGGGGATTTCATACTGTTACCGCAACTGCCCAAGCCTTGGCTACCGCCAGGCTGGTCAGGGAACTGGGAATGGAAGCTTACATCTTTAACCTGCATCCTCTGGAGGTTTGTGCCAAACCCCTGGATATTGATTATTTCCTTTCAGACGGTTGTAATCCCAAATTCCTGAACTATTCCTACGGAAATGAGGAAATTGTCACCCCTGAGCAGGTCTGCGAGGACTTAGGGCTTCAGGAGGATGAGATTGTTTGTTTCTGCAGCAATTTAGGCCTGACAGCTCCACGGGGTAAGTTTGATGTCTCCAGGGTGGCCATGGTGGATACCTCTATGGGTAACCGTGCGCTGCACGGCTGGGAGCAAGGCATTGGTTACCGGGGGACGGCTGCCAATTGCAAGCAGATCACCGATGCCATCAAGGCTGCTGCCAGGAAGAACAAACCCAGTATCTACGGTCGCATCTACGGAAAATTCTACGAATTCGAGGGGATGATGGCTGATGCTGAAAGGTATTCCAGACCGGCAAACATATCATGAGGAATTCCGGAACTGTTCACTGGTGGGAGCTAGCATGATAGCCTTCGGGGTTAGGGATTCGGTGGTAGTATTTCACGGAGTGGTAGGTTGCCGTACCACGATTCAACACCTGCAGACCGATTTTACCCCCAATAGTGGCCGGGTTCCTGTGGTGAGCACCGGGTTTGACGAAAATGATGTTGTGTCCGGTGGACTCAGCAAGCTGACCCAGACCCTGGAGCGGGTTGTCCAGGGAAAGCCAAGGCTAATCTGGATTCTCACCGGTTGTGCCACTGCCCTGATTGGAGACGACATCCGGGGGGCAGCCGCCCGGGTTGAGAAAAACCACGGAATACCCTGTATTGCCCTCAATACCACCGGTACTGCGGGGAGCCTGTATCACGGAGCTGACCTGGCTTTGAGCGCCATCCTTGATAAGTTTTACCTCAGCCAGCGCAAAAGTGGTCGTTCCAAGCTTCACGGCCTGGCCCAGCGAAAAGGGGTCAATATCCTGGGGCCGGCTTTGATGGGTTCCCGTAAATGGTTTTGGGACCTGGAGGAAATTTGCAGTCTGTTGGAGGCGGCCGATATCCCGGTGAATCTGGCACTAACCCATAATACCTCCTTTGACGACCTGGCGGGCAATTTTGCCAGAGCCGAGGCTAATCTTTGGCTCTTGGGTGAGGAACTCCCGGAATTTCAGCAGCGCTGTGAGCACCTGGGTATGGTTCAATGGGGACAGGATGCGGTTTTACCTCTGGGGGTGGCCAATACCGAAGAGTGGTATCTTGCGGTGGCTGAACGTTTTGGCAATCTAAAAAAGGCCAAGGCCAGGCTGGAAAGTGATCAGCAACAGGTAACCGGTATCCTAAAGGACAATTTCAACGCCAGTTGGGTGCTAAATGCCGTAGCAGGCAAGCGGGCAGGTGTACTGACCAACGCCGGATTCGCTGCTGCCCTGGCCAGGTTCCTGTTTTACGACCTGAACATCAGACCGGTGATAGTGGGTCTCTTTGCCGACAGCAAGGTTGCCCTGGAACGGGCACAAGACCAATTAGCGCCCTTAAAGGAATACTGTGACCTGAAAATTTTAGAAAATCCTACCTATTTTGAGTATGGCAAGGCACTAAAGGAGTATGGAGTACATTGTGCCATCGGACAGCGCCATGAGCGGGTTCTGGTGGAGGGGATGAAAATTCCCCATTTGGCCCTGGGGGGAGCTTACTTTTTTAACAGTTTTCGTTTTGTACCCTGGCCTTACATGGGAGTGCGCGGTTTCTTAAGCCTTCTGGGTGAAATGGGCGAACTTATGGAGCGGATGTTCCATGACAAGGAAGGCTGGCAAAACAATTCGTTTATTGAGCTCAAGTGCGGATCTTAAAACAAATGCCCCGGACACGTGAACGATAGCGGCAAGGGAGGTAATGACATTGAGTGAGGTTGGACTGGAAATTCCCGATAAGTTTAATGTCGCAGTGGAACTGGTGGACAAAAACCTGGAACTGGGCAGGGGCAAAAAGGTAGCAATTTATTACCGGGATCAGGCCCTGACCTATGAGGATGTCTACCGGGCAGTTAATAAAACCGGCAATGCCCTAAAGAATCTGGGTGTTGATCTGGAGGACAGGGTGCTCCTGCTCCTTTTGGACTGCCCGGAATTTGCAGCCAGCTTTTTTGGGGCTATCAAAATTGGAGCAGTGCCAATTCCCACCAATACCCTCTTAAAGTCTAAAGATTACCTGTACCTGCTCAATGACAGCCGGGCTAAAGTAGCTTTAGTCAGCGAACCTTTGGTACCGCTGATTGAGGAAATCAGAAGTGAACTCCGCTATCTTAAGCACCTGGTGGTAGTAGGTACTGCCGGCCCTGACCAGTTGTCCTACCGGGAACTGGTGGCCGGCGCCTCTGAGGACTTAGAACCGGCGGACACCAGCAAGGATGATGCAGCTTTTTGGCTGTACAGCTCGGGCACCACAGGTTTTCCCAAAGGGGCGGTCCACCTGCATCATGACATGCTGGTGGCCAGTGAACTGTATGCCAAGGGAATCCTGAATATTAAGGAAGATGACATTACCTTTTCGGTAGCTAAACTCTTTTTTGCCTATGGCCTGGGCAATGGCTTATATTTCCCTTTCCGGGTAGGCGCCTCCACTGTACTTCATCCCGAACGGCCTGATCCCAAAGGGATCTATGAGGTAATCAGCCGCACCAAACCCACCCTGTTCTTCTGTGTTCCCACGGCGTATGCCGCAATGCTGCAGGCTGCGGACAGCATTCCGGGTGTGGACATGAGTTCTATCCGCCTTTGTGTGTCAGCAGGGGAGGCCTTACCCAAGGCTATCTTCGATGCCTGGCAGAAGAAGTTTAACCTGATTATTTTAGATGGTATCGGTTCTACTGAGTGCCTGCACATTTTCATCTCCAACCGTCCGGATGATATCAAGGCAGGGAGCAGCGGCAAGCCTGTACCGGGCTATGCGGCAAAGATTGTGGACCCGGAGGGCCGGGAGGTGCCTGATGGGGAAATCGGCACTTTAATGGTGAAGGGTGACAGTATCGCTGCTTATTACTGGAACAAGCACGAAAAAAGCAAGGAAACCTTCCACGGTCCCTGGATTAACACCGGAGACAAGTATTTTAAGGACCCTGACGGCTACTTCTGGTATGTAGGCAGGGGTGACGACATGCTTAAAGCCGGCGGGATTTGGGTATCTCCGGTAGAGGTGGAAAATACCATCATGGAACACCCTGCTGTCCTGGAATGCGGAGTAATCGGTGCAGTTGACCATGATAACCTGGAAAAGCCCAAGGCCTATATAGTGCTCAAAGACGGTTTCCAAGCCTCTGAAGAGCTGGCTGTAGATATCCAGAAATACGTTAAGGGCCGGATAGCCCATTACAAGTACCCTCGCTGGGTCGAGTTCGTAGGCCAGCTGCCCAAAACAGCCACCGGCAAGACCATGCGCTATGTGCTAAGACAGCTTAACCAGCAGTAACCCGGAGTTGACCCGATGGGTATTGTGGATATAC
This sequence comes from Bacillota bacterium, assembly GCA_021848765.1. Taxonomy (GTDB): domain Bacteria; phylum Bacillota; order Carboxydocellales; family JAJZTU01; genus JAJZTU01. The sequence continues at coordinate 7,370 of JAJZTU010000078.1, read as the reverse complement.
GTAAAAAAGAAATTATTTTTCCTTAAGAATTTCAGGAGGTGTATTTTAATGAAAGCTGCAGTTTTTTATGGACCCAATCAAGCCCTCAAAGTCGAGGAAGTTCCTACCCCTCAGATTGGGAGCGGAGAAATTTTGGTCAAGGTTTCAGCTTGTGGTCTTTGTCACACCGACCTGCACTACATTGACCACGGTGTCCCCACCTTTAAGAAACCTCCCCTCATTTTGGGCCACGAAATCTCCGGGACGGTAGCAGAGGTAGCGTCTGACGTAACCACCTTCAAGGTGGGTGACCGGGTACTGCTGCCTGCAGTTATGTCCTGTGGAGTTTGCTCTTTCTGTCGCAGTGGACGGGAAAACATCTGTGCCAGCATGAAAATGTTCGGTAATGATGTGGACGGTGGCTATGCTGAGTACGTCAAGGCTCCGGCTAAAGATGCCTTCAACCTGCCGGAGGAAATTCCTTTAATTGAGGGCTGCATTATTGCTGATGCAATTACCACTCCTTTTCACGCAGTTAAGAACCGGGCCCAGGTAAAACCCGGTGATTCCGTGGTAGTATTCGGCTGCGGCGGGGTTGGCTTAAACATGGTTCAGGTGGCCAACGCAGTAGGGGGATCTGTCATCGCCATAGATCTGTCCGAACCAAAGCTGGAAATGGCGAAGAAATTGGGTGCTGTGGCTACAATTAACGCCAAGGAAGTGCCTGATGTCGCAAAAGCTGTGCGCAAACTCACCGGAGGTGGAGCGGATATTGCATGTGAATGTATTGGTAATCCCAAGACCATGGAAATAGCTTTCAATACCCTGCGTACCGGCGGACGCTTTGTTATCGTTGGTTACACCGAGCATTCCATGAATCTGAATGCCAGCAGGGTAATGTACAGGGAAATGGAAGTGGTAGGTTCTCTGGGCTGCCGTCCTGTTGACTATCCCAAGGTAATTGAGTTAGCCCGCACCGGCAAGATTCAGGTTGCTCCCATGGTTTCCAAGCGCTTCTCTCTGGATCAGATTAATGAGGGCTTTGACTACCTGCGCTCCGGAGAAGGCTTCAGGTCGGTAATTGTTCCTTAAGTTACAGGAATCTTCCCGGAGGTACAGTAATATTCCTTTAGGTACAGAAACTGTAACTTAAGTTACAGAAAGTGTTACTTAAGTTACAGTCAGCGTAACTTAAAACAACAGCAAGTGTAACTTAAAGTTACAGTAAAATAGGTACTATAGAAGCATAGGAGGTATGGATGATGTCCATTAAAAAGATAGGTATTTTGGGAGCAGGTTCAATGGGTGGCGGAATTGCTCACCTGGCTGCCATGAAGGGCTTTGATGTAGTGCTCTGTGATGTCGAGCAGCGTTTTGTTGACGGTGCAGTAAAGCGTATGACCGGACTTATGGACAAGAATATTGAGAAGCAGAAAATGACTGTTGAAGATAAAGAAGCTGTGTTAAAGCGGATTACCACTACTACCAATTTAGAGGACTTTGCGACCGTTGATTTTGTGGTTGAGGCTATTATTGAAGACTTGGCAGCCAAAAAGAGCGCTTTTGAAAGACTGGATAAGATTTGCCGGCCGGAGGTAATTCTCGCTACCAATACTTCTTCCATGTCGATCACCGTCATTGCTGCGGCTACCTCCCGCCCTGATAAGGTAGCCGGGATGCATTTCTTCAATCCCGCCCAGATCATGAGGTTAGTAGAAGTTATCCGGGGTTACAAGACCAGTGATGAGACTGTGCAGTTAGTATCTGAGATCGCTCAGGCCATGGGCAAGACCACTGTAGAGGTTAAGAAGGACACCCCTGGTTTTATCGTGAACCGGATCATGATTCCCCAGTTCCTCGAGGCTATCCGCCTGGTGGAAGAAGGAGTGGCTACTCCCCAGGATATAGATACAGCAGTAACCATGGGTTTGAACTACCCGATGGGTCCCTTCCAGCTCATGGATTTCACCGGAATTGATATTGGGGTATTTGTAATGGAGTACTTCTACAATGAATCCAAGGATATGCGCTGGAATCCCCCCCAGACTGTGAAGGCCCTCGTACGGGCAGGACGCCTGGGCAAAAAGACCAATGCAGGGTGGTATGACTACGCGAAGTAGAATGTTGCCGGAACCGGTATGTATGGTAACCGGCAGCAGGAATGCTTCCGGAATCGATCACAAAAAACAGGTTTTAGCTTCTCGCAAATTTTCCTGATTGCTGGTGCAAAAGCAGTTTCTCCGGTGGGGGTCCTTGCGGATGGAGGTACCCGGCCGGGGAGATAAGGGTTTTCGAGAAGCCTAGGGTGGGGAGCCTATTACTAACCAGGCAGGCCCCGCCCGAAACTTTTTGAAATATCTACCGGTCCGGAGATAACGGGGAACAGATTAGAAAGGGGAACAAGTCCATGGCATATGAAGTAATTCTGTTGAATAAAGAAAGTGGCGTGGCTACTATCACCCTGAACCGCCCGCCGATGAATCCTTTGAACAGTCAGGTATTCCGGGAGCTAATCCAGGCCGCTGACGAACTGCAGGCGGATGCTTCCGTTAAAGCTGTGATTATCACCGGGGCCGGAGATAAGGCCTTTGCTGCAGGCGCTGATATCACTGAGATGGTCAACCTCACTCCGATAGAAGCCCTCCCCTTCTGCCAGGCTTCCCGGATTGCCTTTGAGAAGCTGGAAAACCTGGGTAAACCGGTTATTGCCGCCATCAACGGCCTAGCCCTGGGAGGCGGCTGTGAGCTGGCCCTGTCCTGTGATTTCCGCATCGCTGCAGATACCGCTAAATTTGGCCAACCCGAAATCAACCTGGGTATTATCCCCGGTGCCGGCGGTACCCAGCGCCTGTCCCGGCTCATCGGCGCAGCCAAAGCCAAGGAACTGATTTTCCTGGGCGATATCTTTGATGCTGCTACCGCTGAAAGCCTGGGTCTGGTAAACAAAGTAGTACCGGCAGATTCCCTCATGGAAGAAGCCGGGAAACTGGCTAAGAAGCTGGCCTCCAAGCCTGCAGTAGCCATGAAGATGGCCAAAGCAGCCATCAATACAGGCCTAAACCTGGATATCACCTCTGCCTTGACTCTGGAAATCCAAAACTTTATCATCGCTTTTGCCAGCGATGACCGTAAAGAAGGCATGGCTGCCTTTGTGGAGAAGCGTAAGCCGAACTTTACGGACAAGTAACGGGTTTAGCAGATAAGCATTCATAACTAGTTGAAATGCGAGGTGAACTTAATGACTGACTTACCCAAAGGGGGGAGCTTTCTACTCAGCCAAACCAATCCCCAGGAAGTCTTTACCCCCGAGGATTTTACGGAAGAACATAAAATGATTTTCCGGACTGCATTGGGTTTTGTTGCTGATAACATCCTGGCCAGAATTGAAGAGCTGGAATCCCAGAAAGAAGGCATGATCAGAGAACTTCTGGAGGCTGCCGGAGAGTTAGGCCTACTGGGAGCGGATGTTCCTGAAGAGTATGACGGCATGGAAATGGATAAAATCAGTTCCTCCATCATTGCTGAGTGTATGGGCCGGGCCGGCTCTTTCGCCATGACCCATGGTGGCCAGACCGGTATCGGCAGCTTGCCCATTGTCTTCTTCGGAAACCGCGAACAAAAGCAAAAGTACCTGCCGGGCATAGTCAGCGCCGAAAAAATCGGAGCCTATGCCTTGACCGAGCCGGGATCAGGCTCTGATGCCCTGGCTGCCAAGACCAAAGCAGTGTTAAGTCCTGACGGGAAGTATTATATCTTAAACGGAACCAAACAGTTTATTACCAATGCCGGAATGGCAGATGTATTCATAGTTTACGCTAAGGTAGATGGGGATAAGTTTACTGCTTTTATTGTGGATGGGGATTCTGAGGGTCTTTCCACCGGGCCGGAAGAGAAGAAAATGGGCATTAAAGGCTCCTCCACCAGGACCCTGATCCTGGAGGATGTAAAAGTTCCGGTGGAAAACCTGTTGTTTGAAATTGGCCGGGGCCACGTAGTAGCATTCAATATCCTGAACATGGGCCGCTATAAGCTGGCCGCAAATGCCGTGGGCAATGCCAAATTTGCCCTGGAGCTGGCTGCAACCTATGCCAATGACCGCAAGCAGTTTAATACCCCAATTGCTAATTTCGGTCTCATTAAGGAGAAGCTGGCCGAAATGGCTATTAAGACTTATGTGGCTGAAAGCATGGTCTATCGTACCGGAGGCCTGCTGGAAAACATGTTGGGCAGCCTGGATACTTCCGGTGATGATGGGGGCCAGGTTGCTGCCAAGGGTATTGAAGAATATGCCCTGGAGTGCTCCATAAACAAGGTCTTTGCCACTGAGGTTCAGGCATATGCTGTAGATGAAGGGGTACAGATTCATGGGGGATACGGGTTTATTTCCGAATATCCCATTGAAAGACTGTACCGGGATGCCCGGATTTACCGGATTTTTGAAGGGACCAATGAAATTAACCGTAACCTGATTCCCGTTACCTTGTTACGCAGGGCAGCCAAAGGAGATTTGGCTATCCAGGAAGCAGTCGAAAAGCTCCAGGCTGCACTTCAAGCCGGAGTTCCGGCCAGAGAAGGAGAAGCAGGTCTGGTACAGGCCGCGAAGGATATTTTCCTGCTGGCAATGGGCGCCGGGCTCCGGAAGTACGGGGAAGGCCTGCAAAAACACCAGGAAATCCTGGGCAGGCTGGCGGATTTAGCCATTGAGGCTTTTGCTCTGGAAAGCGCCTGGCTCAGGGCTCAGAAGGCAGCGCTCAAAGAGGGTGAGGCCAAGGCAAAGCTTAAGCTGACTATGGCCAAAGCCTACATCAATTCTTCCATAGGCCGGCTAGAGCTGGTGGCCAGGGAGACCCTGGCAGCCGTCACAGAGGGTGAGGAGCTAACAACTGCCTTGGATAACCTGCAGGAGCTGTCCAGGTACACCCCCCGGAATACTGTGGTTCTGAGACAGGAGATAGCGGCAGCTATTTCGGCAGCCGGTAAATATGTAGTCGGATAAAAATATAATGGGAGAGGAACATAGTAACAGTTGCCTCGGACAGGAGAAGGTGAGACGCATGAGTATGATGGAACCTAGCCGCCTGGTAAAGCCTTGCATTATGGAAGGATATGGACAGTACTTGTTGAAGAGCAAAAAAATGCCGAAATATAAGGCTGAGATGTATGTTAATTTGGTGCGCAAGTTTCATAACCATGTTGGTAAGCCTTATGTTGACGTTGAACAACGTGATATCAGGTGTTATTTGTTCTTCTTGGGGGAGACGGAAGAGTTAAAGGACAGATCCCTTTATATTCATTTGGCGGCGATTAAAAAGTTTTATGAGTACCTTTGGAGCAGGGGAGATGTTGCCAAGATCCCCAGTGACGGAGTTACTATCAAGGATTGGCAGAAATGCCGGCATGTACAGAAGATTTAAGTTTAAAGCTGGAGAAAGCCCGGGTTAAGGTTAGGTCCCCCCGGGTTTTCTATGCACTTTTATGCATATTTGCATAAAAGTGGCGGCAGACTATCGAGAAAGCCACTCAACCTCCATAAAATACCATTGGGCCACGAAAATGCACCCTTAAAGGATATTTACAAAAAGAATAGTTGTAACTTATTTAGAAGGTCTATAAAATGGTGGTAGGGGTTTGGACTATTAATGCAACGTAGTAATGATTATGCACCGGTACATAAACAATCTGATCCACCATGTTTCCGAAAGAGTAAAACGGAGGGGAAGTGGCCTGAAGTGGAAGAGGCACTGCGCAAGTTAACAGAAGTGCAGCAAAAAGCCATGGGGGGAAAGAGCAAACCCGGCAAGCGTAACCCCAGGGAAACCATTGAAGCATTATTGGACCCTGGTACTTTTGTCGAAGTAAATATGTTTGCCCGGCACCGCTGTACGGATTTTGGGTTGGATAAGAAGGAACTGCTGGGGGATGGGGTAATTACCGGCTATGGTGAAGTGCATGGCCGCAAGGTGTTCCTCTATGCCCAGGATTTCTCCGTCATGGGCGGTTCCCTGGGAGCAGCGCACGCCAAAAAGATTTGTAATATCATGGATTTAGCTGCCAAGGCCGGTGCACCAGTGATTGGTTTATTGGATTCCGGTGGCGCCCGGATTCAAGAGGGGACTGACTCCCTGGGTGGTTATGGCGATATTTTCTTTCGCAATGTCCGCTTATCAGGGGTAATCCCCCAGATTACCGCGATTATGGGAATTTGTGCCGGCGGGGCGGTGTATTCCCCGGCTTTAACCGATTTTATTTTCCAGGTAAACGACTCAGGGTTAATGTTTATTACCGGTCCGGACGTAGTTGCAGAGGTCACGGGTCAGGAGATTAGCAAGGAAGAACTGGGTGGCGCTCATATTCACACCAAGATTACCGGAAATGCTGATTTCTTTTCGGAGAATGACCAGCACTGTGTTGAGCAGATCAGGCTCCTGTTGGGCTACATTTCCCCCAACTGCAAGAGTAAAGCCCCCCGGGCCCAGTGCACAGACGACCCTAACCGGAAGGATGAAACTTTGCTGGGGATCCTGCCGCAAAATACCCGGCGGGGATTTGATATGCACAAGATAATTAACCTTATCGTGGATGATCGCCGGTTTTTTGAGGTTAAAGCCAACTTTGCCCGTAATATTATTTGTGGCTTTGCCCGGATGGATGGCAGGACAGTAGGGATTGTTGCCAACCAACCCCTGGTTTACAACGGGGTTTTGGACTGTGACAGTTCCGACAAGGCAGCCCGGTTTATCCGTTTCTGTGATGCTTTTAATATCCCCCTGCTAACGTTGGTCGACATTCCGGGATATATGCCCGGGGTGAAAGAGGAATACAAAGGAATCATCAGGCATGGCTCCAAAATGCTCTATGCTTACTCGGAGGCCACTGTACCTAAAATTACCGTAATCATCAGAAAAGCCTACGGTGGCGCCTATGTTGCCATGTGCAGCAAGCACCTGGGTGCAGACCTGGTGTTGGCCTGGCCGTCAGCAGAAGTTGCCGTTATGGGACCGGAAGGCGCGGTAAACATTATTTACCGGAAGGAGCTGGAAGCAGCTGAAAACCGGGATCAGGTTAAGCAAGAAAAAGTCCAGGAATACCGGGACAAATTTGCCAACCCGTATGATGCCGCCTTTCGGCAGCATATTGACGATGTAATTGACCCCAGAGATACCAGACCCCGGATTATTGGCGCCTTAAAGATGCTTGAGGATAAGGAAGAATTTACCCCGTGGAAAAGGCATGGGAATATGCCGGTATAATTAGTGCAATGCTAATAATAAAACCCTATAAGTAAAGGAGGTGTTAGACTTGGTAGAAATAACTGCACCGATAGGCGGTAAGATTTTTCAGGTACACGTAGCTGTGGGTGACCAGGTGGAGCTTGATGACGAGGTAATTGT
>JAJZTU010000077.1:2349-12378 GCA_021848765.1 Bacillota bacterium | reverse complement strand
CGGCCAAACTTCTCATCCTGCATTCCGTCGGGTCACAGTGGCCTCCGCGACGGGACCCGGGTCGTGATTGGTTGCCGGAAGCTCCGTCATGTGCCCGCCGGGTAACCGCCCCACCCTCCGTATCTCAAGGGTTGCTTTGGATTGAGTCCGGAATGGAACCTTGTAAGCGTAGGAAGCGGAAATACGTTACAAGCAGGTGAAGGAAACATTTTTCCTTAGCCTGCTTTTTAATTTTGCCAAAGATAGGTTGAAAACCCGGTGGGTTACGTTGAACGGTATGCCCAAGTGGGTTACATCGGGCGGTATGCTTACCGGAGCAAAAATAATTTGGAAAAAATACCGGGCAGACCTTGCAGTTAACAGGAGACCGTCTAAGGTTTGTTGAATATAAGAATACTTGCACTTTTGAAAAGGGAATTTAACACTATTGGGCAGGAATAAGGAGGGGGAGGATTTATGAGCAAGTTGCTTTCCTTGGCAGCAGCGGTAGGCCTGATCAAGGACGGGGACACGGTAGCCCTTGGCGGGAACACCATTCAGCGTTCTCCGGCAGCTTTTGCACGGGAGATGGCCCGCCGGAAGAAACGCAATATCGAGCTGGTAAAAACAGCAGGGGCCTATGATGTTGACCTGTTAGCCCTGGCAGGTTGTTTGTCTGCAGTGCATGCCGGTTATATCGGATTTGAAAACATGGGTCTGGCCCCTAATTACCGGAAAGCGGTAGAAGGCGGACAAACCCAGGCTAAGGAACACGCCTGTTACACTGTAATTGCCGGACTTAGAGCTGCCGCCTATGGTATTCCTTTTATGCCTGTAGCGGGATTTCTGGGGAGCGAACTTCTGGAGGTAAGGGATTTTAAATTAGTAAAAGACCCCTTTACCGGGCAGGAAGTTGTAGCTGTTCAAAAGCTCCAGCCTGACTGGGCAGTAATTCATGTTCATGAGGCTGACGTAGAGGGGAATGGCCGCATCTTGGGTTCTCAGTTTGAGGATGCCTTGATGACCCGGGCCGCAAAAGGGGTAATTCTTACCGCGGAAAGAATTGTAGACAAGAGTCAATTCCAAAAGCATCCGGAGTCTGTAGCCATTCCGGGTTTCCTGGTCAACGCTGTGGTAGAATTACCGGGTGGCGCCGCCCCCGGAAGCTGTTATCCTCTGTATGATGCCAATATTGAGGCTATCCGCAGTTATCTTGCTATGGCCCCTGAGGCTCTTGATGACTACTTAAAGGAGGTGCGGTAGACCATGTCGGAGCACAAGCCCAACTACACCCAAGCTGATATGATGACTGTGGTCATGGCCCGCCTGCTCCGGGACAGAGAGCGGGTATTCCACGGGGTGGCCTCTCCCATACCCATGGTTGCCGTCCAATTAGCCAAGCGCCGGCAGGCTCCCAACCTGGTTTATTTGAGTATTACCGGCGCCGTAGATGGTCTTCCCGAGGCTTTTCCCAGGGAAACCACCACCGACGGCAGGCTTTTGCGCAATACGGCCAGCCTGTTTTCCCTTACGGAAATCTTTGACCTCTCTGCCCGGGGACAGTTGGATACCGCTTTCCTGGGGGGTGTCCAGATCGACCAGTACGGGAACCTGAACCTGAGCGTCATTGGAGATTTTCACAAACCCAAGGTGCGCTTGCCCGGGGGCGCCGGTAGTGCGGCTCTTTTACCCACAACAAAAAGGGCCATACTCTGGCGGACCAAGCATGACCCTAAGGTGTTTGTGGAGAAACTGAGCTTTCGCACTGCTGTAGGTAACGTGGACAAGGTCATAACTCCCCTGGGCATTTTCAGTAAAGAGGATGGCAGGCTCAAGTTGTGGAGGGTCTTCCCCTACAGTTCTGTTGAGGAAATTACTTCCTTGACGGGTTTCCCAATCGAGAAAAGCCCGGACTTCGCAGTAGCTAAAGCGCCTACTCCCGAGGAACTGGCCATTCTTCAAGAAATTGACCCCAACAATGTGCGGGCAGTAGAATTTTAGCTTAAGTACACCCAGGTAAAAGCTACCTGGGTCTTTGTTTTGCCGCTACTTTAACAGCAATTTTGCCCCTGCAGCCAGGAGGCCCAGACCGGCCAACTGTGACCAGCCCATGGCCAGCTTCTTGGCCCCAAAAAGCCCCAGGTGGTCTATTATGCAGGCGGTCAGTACCTGTCCCACGATTATAGCTGTGGTGGCATTGCATACGCCCAGTTTAGGAATGCTCACCACCACAGTGTAGATAATCACAACACTTAGTACGCCGCCCAGATAGGTATACCAGGGAGCCTCCGCGTAGACGCCGAAATTTCCCTGGCCCAGGCGAAGTCCCCATAGCAATAAGGCTACAATAACTGTTCCCATCAGGTGGACGACAAAAGTAGCCTCCCATAAACCAATGACCTTACCCAAGGAGGAATTGAAGGTCCCCTGAATTGCCATGGTCATCCCGGCTAACGCAGCAACCAGAAGAAAAATTAAATTTGCTGACATATCTTCCAACCCCTTTAAGTTTCTACCCCTTAGAACCCACATCATTTTTCAAAAATATCCTGAAACACCTTCTGAACTATTTTGGCATACCGGGTTATAATTTATCCCCTCACATAAAAAGGAATTTTTGGAAATTTGTGAGGAGATATTTGGAGATTACGAAGGATATTTTTGGTAGTTGTCGAACTAAGCTTAGTGGGCTCAAAGACTTTCAGTTACCGGGGGTTTTAGAGGAGTTGGAAGAATGCTAAGTACGTTAAGATTTAAATTAACTGTTTTTTTTATTTGCCTGGTAGTCTTTTGTACCGCAGTAACCAGCTTTCTGGCAATTAATATGGCGGAAAAGATTCTAATCAAAGAAAAAGTCGCCGACTTAGAGGGAATTATTACCGTTCTGGACAGCGAAATCCAGGGGGATTTCGACCTGATCCTGGCCCGGCGGGGCTTGTTGTCCGCTTCGAAACCTGCCCGGATTAATGGTCTGCGCGAGGAATTGCAGCCCCTGGTGAATAAGGTGGCCAGGGCTTATCCAGACATGCGGGTCGCAATATTTTCCAAAGACCTTGATACAGAGGTTGCCTATGGAATCAGCCTGCACCGGCATGTGCCAATAGCCCCGGTAAAAGAGTTGCCTGATAGAAAAATGTACGACAGCGTTGAGCCCCAGGTGGACATTCAGCCATCGATTTGGGGGAATACACTGCATTACAGCCAACCGGTAATCCGTGAAGGAAGGGTAATCGGCCGCATCACCGTGAGCCAGCTTATGTCCCAGGTCTTAAGCGCCAAAAGGGGCTTTCGCCTGGAAATAACCACGGTAACAGTTTTGGTTCTCGTCCTGGGTTGGATTGGAGTGTTCATGCTTTCCAAGAGGGTCTTGGCCGATATTGACAAAATCAAGGAATGGATTGAACTGCTGCAATATGATTTAACCGTCCCTTTTCCAGGGATTTCCGGAGACTTGGGAGCAGTAGCCCTGGCCATCGAAGAGTTGTCCACATCCCTGTATACCCTCCAGGAAACCAGTCGCGGTTTAGCTGGGTCCCTCTACCTTGCAGAAGCTGTCGAACATGCTCTGGATATGGTGGTGAAGGTCTTTGGGGCCAAACATTGTGCTCTTTTCCTCTACGACCCCACTACACAAGAACTGAGAGTCCGGGGCGCTTATGGCCTCAGCGATGAATACGTCCAGGCTGTAAGGGTAAGGCTGGGAGAAAGCATTAGCGGAATGGTTATGCTGACCGGACAGCCTATGAGCAGTTCCGACCTGCGCCGGGACCACCGGAAAGCCTTGCCGCAGTTGGTCCGTTGTGAAGGAATGGTTTCCCAGCTTTCCACTCCTTTACTCAGCAGGGGAAAAGGCATTGGGGTGGTCAATGTCTATTCCAAGCAGAAGCACATCTACTCAGCCAACGAAATTACCCTGCTCTCCACCTTGGCGAATCAAATTGCGCTTACTTTGGAAAACGCTTTGCTTTTTGAAGAAATGGAAACCAAGGCAACTACTGACCGCCTGACAGGCCTCTATAACCATAAGCGCCTTCACGAAGTGCTGAGTACGGAAATGCGGGATGCCGAACGTTTTGACCGGCCGCTCTCCCTGCTGCTGCTGGATATAGACCACTTTAAAAACTACAATGATTGCTTTGGGCATCAGGCAGGAGATTCCCTGCTCAAGGAGTTTGCCCACATTCTTAGAGAATCGGTACGGCCGGATGACTGTGTGGGACGCTATGGGGGCGAAGAGTTTGCCGTTATTCTTAGGGATATGCCGGTTACCAGAGCCAGGGAAGTGGCGGAACGGATTCGCCAGGCGGTCGAACGCTACCCCTTTTTTGGCAGGGAACGGCAGCCCTTGGGGGCCATCACTGTTTCGGTGGGAATTGCCCAATATCCCCTGCACGCCGGGTGTATGGAGGAAATTGTTAAGAAAGCTGACGAGGCACTGTACAAGGGCAAATTCACGGGTAGAAACAAGGTGGAAGTATACTACTCCATTTTGGATCAACTAAACGGGAAACTTAACCCGGCGGAAAAGCAGAATCTCGGGGAAATTAAGACCATGATTTCCGTAATCAGCGCTAAAGATAAATACACCTTTGGTCATAGCGAACGGGTAATGGAGTACGCCCGGTCTATTGCAATAGAATTGGCGCTTCCGGAGGAGGAGATTACCTGGATTACCTATGCAGCTTACCTTCATGATATAGGTAAGATCGAAGTGCCGTGGGACCTTCTGGCCACTGACAAGGCCCTTACCGGTGAGGAATGGGAAATAATCCACCGGCACCCTGTCTGGAGTAAAAATATCCTGGAATCAATCCCAACTTTGAAACCTACCTTTGACATGATTGTCCACCACCATGAATGGTACAATGGCCAGGGTTATCCCAGGGGCTTAAAGGGCAAAGAGATACCTTTGGGCGCCCGGATTCTTGCTGTTGCAGACTGCTTTGATGCTATGACCAGCGCCAGGCAGTTCCAGGAGGCCATGACCAGGGATAAAGCCCTGGAGGAAATGCGCCACCAGGCGGGAATTCAATTTGATCCCGAACTGGTCGGGGTTTTTGCCCGGATTATCGGCCCAATTAATTAACTACATAAAAACACCAATTTTTCCCCATACTACTATAGGTAGCCAAAATTGGACCGGTGGGGGAAACGTGAATGCAGGTTGGTAGACGCAATCGCTGGTGGGAAATCCTGAGGGTATTGACTAGGCATAGATTTCCCTTTTTTCTCTTTAAGAGTCAATACAATCTAAAGAACTGGGAATGGTGGACACCCGGACAACAGAATGAGTTTGCCCGCCGGATACGCCTGTTGTTTGAGGACCTGGGACCCGCCTTTATTAAGCTTGGCCAACTTCTGAGCACCCGCCCGGATCTGATACCCCGGCAGTTGGCTTCGGAATTAACTTTTCTGCAGGACCGGGTTGAGCCGATGACTCCCGGGGAGGTCAGACAGCAGGTATTACGAAGTTACGGCCGGCCTCCTCAGGAGGTTTTCGCTTTTTTTGATTATAACCCTACTGCCAGCGCCTCCATTGGTCAAGTTCATTTTGCCATCCTAACCACTGGAGAAAGAGTAGCAGTAAAAATTCAACGCCCCCACATCCGGGAAATCATTACTAAAGACATTCTTATTCTAAAAAGGCTGCTTCCTTACATAAGAAGACAGTTATTTCTGGACCGGGTCTGTAATGCCGAGGAAATTCTCAGCTCTTATGAACGCTCTATTCTGCAAGAACTGGATTTTCGTAATGAAGGACACAATATTGAGAGTTTTAGGGAAATACTTGCTGATTTTCCCACCGTTGTAATTCCTAAAGTATATTGGCTCTACAGCACCAAGGAAATCTTAACCATGCAGTGGCTCGAGGGGCAGAAGATTGCGGATTACTGCGGTTCAGTCACACCCCGGTTTGCGGGCGAAATAGCCAAAACTCTGATGCTGGCCCTGCTGGTCCCATTTTTCCGGGACGGTATTTTTCACGGAGACCCGCACCCCGGTAATGTTCAGATACTGGCTGACGGGCGCCTCGCTTTTTTGGACTTTGGGATTACCGGTCGCTTTACCGCTGAATTCAGGTCTCAGGCCGGTGAACTAATGCTGGCCCTGTGGCAGGGGGATGTGGGGAAGGTAGTGGAACTATCCCAGGTCATGGGCCAGGCAACTGCTAAAATCAATCAACACCACCTCTACGAAGATATGGCCAATCTGGTTAATATGATCAAAGGAATGGGGTTAGAGCCAATCACCTTTGGCCATATTTTACAGGGCATGATTCAGATATCCCTCTGTCACGGGCTTAAAATGCCCGCACCCTTTTTCCTGTTGGGTAAAGCGCTGATCCTGGGAGAGGGTTTGGCCCGGGAACTTGACCCAAGGTTTAACATTTTGTCCGTAGCCGGTCCCCTGGGCAACTTGTGCCTGCAGCAAAGGGTGTACCAGGCCACTAACCAGCAAACCATCGCCCGAAAAATGCTGTCCTGGCAGGAGGTAGTCTGGGACCTTCCCGAGGAATTGGGCAGCATTTTGAAACAACTGGCCAGAGGGGAAATGCGCTTTATTTTCCACCATCGCAACCTCCAGTGGCTGTATGATATGTTAGAGGTGATCTCCAGCCGGATTGCCTTAAGTATGATTTTATCCGCTATAACCGTTGCTTCCGCATTAGCCATTCACTCCAGGGTAGGACCCTCTTTCTACGGCTTCCCCATTCTCGGCTTGATTGGATTTGTAACCTCAGTGGCTCTGGGAAGTTGGATGGTGGTATTTTTTCTGCAGAAGCTCCGTTAGGAAAGAATTGATGTTGACTTGCCTTTGTCCCCTGTGATAAAATCTTAAACAATATAGTTAGCTGCATAGCTAAAGACTATGAAGGGAATGAAGGGGTTGGAGCGCCGACAGCGAGCCGGGGAGGGTGGGAGCCCGGCAGGATGGAAGACCCCGGGCCGTCCCAGAGTTGTGGGCTAAAGGAATATTTTTCCTGAGGAGATTTTCCGGAAAGTATTATTCTGTTAAGCCTGTCCGGTCCTGCCCCGTTATCGGCAGACTGAGGGAGACCGTTATGGAACATTCACCGGTCTAACTAGGGTGGTACCGCGAGACAATCTCGTCCCTATTTGGGGACGGGATTTTTTGTTTCATTTCCTGAATGTATTTTTATTTAGTCAGTTGCTCATTGTGCCTATTGACTATTTTAGGGGGTAAAGCGAATGACTCAAAGAGAAAAACAAATCCTGGAGATTCTCGAAAATGACAGCCGTACCGGTGCGGAGCAAATCGCCATCATGCTGGGCATGGATGTAGCAGAAGTCCGAGCGAAAATAGCGGAATGGGAAGCACAAAAAATAATCATCAAATACAATACCATCGTAAATTGGGAAAAGCTCGGTGATGATACCGTTACAGCCATGATCGAGGTAAAGATAGCGCCGCAAAGAGATGCGGGCTATGATAGTTTGGCTGAACGGATTTACCGCTATCCCGAGGTAAAGTCAGTACTGCTCATGTCGGGCGGGTATGATTTGGCGGTGCTAATCGAAGGGCAATCCCTGAAAGAAGTGGCCATGTTTGTATCCGAAAAGCTGGCCACCATTGACGGTGTTCAGAGCACCGGTACCCACTTTGTGCTCAAAAAGTATAAAATGGGCGGAGTTATTTTAAATGGCAAACATGAAGATGACAAAAGGTTGGTGATTACCCCATGAACGCTGTTACAAACTGGGCACAAAGACTGTCCCCGGTGGTGAGAAATATACCCCCCTCCGGAATCAGGAGATTTTTTGACTTGGTGGCCGAAATGAAAGGAGTAATTTCCCTGGGGGTAGGGGAACCCGACTTCGTGACACCATGGTCAATCAGGGAATCCTGCATCTATTCCCTGGAAAAAGGAATGACCATGTATACATCCAATTACGGCCTGCTTGAATTACGGGAAGCTATAGCCCGGAATATTTACGGCGATTTCGGCGTTACCTATGACCCCCGTAAGGAAATCGTGGTCACTGTAGGGGTCAGTGAGGCCATGGACCTGGCCATGCGGGCTATCCTATCCCCGGGTGATGAGGTAATCATTCCCGAACCCTGCTATGTATCCTATTCAGCTTGTACTGCCCTGGCCGGGGGTGTCCCGGTCCCGGTAGCGACCACTGCGGAAAATGAATTCAGGCTCACCCCCCGGCAGTTGGAAGCAGCCATCACCCCCAAGACCAAAGCTGTGATAATTGCCTACCCCAGCAACCCCACCGGGGCTACGATAAGTGGACCTGAGCTGGCAGCGCTGGCAAAAATAATTGAGCAATATGACCTGATTGTAATTGCCGATGAAATTTATGATAAACTCACTTATGAAGGTCAGCACACCTGTTTTTCCAGTCTTCCCGGTATGAGGGACCGGACTATCCTCTTAAACGGGTTTTCGAAAGCTTATGCCATGACCGGCTGGCGTATTGGCTACGCCTGCGGGAATCCGGACTTTATCGGGGCCATGGTGAAAATTCACCAGTATACCATGCTCTGTGCTCCCATTACCGCCCAGATGGCAGCCCTGGAGGCGCTGCGCAACGGTAAAGGGGCTATGGAGGAGATGGTAAAGCAGTATAATCAGCGCCGTAAACTTATGCTCCACGGTTTTCGCCAGATGGGCCTGGACTGCTTTGAACCCAGGGGAGCCTTCTATATCTTCCCTTCCATTGAGAAGACCGGCCTAAACTGTGAGGAATTTTCGGAAGCGCTTCTCAAGGAGGCCAATGTAGCTGTTGTGCCGGGTACCGCTTTCGGCCAGCCGGGAGAAGGCCATATCCGTTGTTCTTATGCTGCTTCAGTGAAACAGCTTAATGAGGCGCTGGAGAGGATTGCCGGCTTTGTATCCAAGCGGTTGAGTTAATCCCAGGCAAATTGTTCCGGCCAAATTGTGTGAGAATTACGGACAATTTACTGACAAACAGCAATCCAAGAGCAGGAAATTGCGTTCATTATGGCGAATACTTTCAAGGTTACCCGCAGGGACAAACTGGGGTAACCTTAGTTTTTCTATACCTGTTGCTGGATTGTTTTTACGGAGAAATGGGGGACGAACCTGATGATTTGGGAAGAAAGCGCTGAATGCATTGACAGGGAAAGGTTGCGAGCCATTCAGATGGACCGTCTCCAGTCTACTCTTTACCGGCTTTATGAGCGTGTACCCTTTTACCGGGAACTTTTTGAGCGTTACAATGTCAAACCAAGGGATATCAAGAGACCGGAGGATATCACCAAACTGCCCTTTACCACTAAGGATGCCCTGCGGGACAATTATCCCTTCGGGCTATTTGCTGTCCCCATGAAAGAGGTGGTCAGAGTCCATGCTTCTTCAGGGACAACCGGCAAGCCCATTGTAGTGGGTTACACCAAACGGGACATCCAGACCTGGACTAATCTAATTGCCAGAATAGTCTGTCAGGCCGGTGTACAAGATGACGATATCGCCCAGATCAGCTTTGGCTATGGCCTGTTTACCGGTGGCTTTGGCCTGCACTATGGGTTGGAGCGGGTAGGCGCTACCATTGTCCCCGCTTCCATCGGAAATACCCAAAAGCAGATTATGCTCATGCAGGACTTTGGCTCTACAGTGTTGGTAAGTACACCTTCCTATGCCCTGTATATGGCTGAGACGGCCCGGGAGATGGGGATCGACCCCCGGGGGCTTAAACTCCGGCTGGGGCTTTTCGGAGCAGAACCCTGGACTGAGAATATGCGCCAGGAAATTGAAGCCCGGTGGAGTATTAAAGCCACCGACAACTACGGTCTCAGTGAGGTCATGGGTCCGGGGGTAGCCGGAGAATGCGAATACTGTGACGGCCTGCACATTTCCGAGGATCATTTCCTGGTGGAGGTCATTAATCCGGAAAACGGCGAACCTGTGGGCTATGGCCAGGAGGGAGAGCTGGTCTTCACCACTCTGACCAAGGAAGCATTCCCGGTGATTCGCTACCGCACCCGGGATATCTCTGTGCTCAACCCGGAGCCGTGCCGGTGTGGCCGCACCACAGTCAGGATGCGCAAGGTCACCGG
>JAJZTU010000077.1:0-2339 GCA_021848765.1 Bacillota bacterium | reverse complement strand
GTCCTGATGACCGTGGATGGGGTAGCGCCCCACTACCAGATGGTAGTAACCAAAAACGGCTACCTGGACGAGCTGGAAATCCAGGTAGAGCTTTCAGAGGACCGCTTCACCGATAACTACCGGCAACTTAAGGCCATTGAGGATAATATTCATGAAAAACTCCACAATGTGCTTTCCATAAGCGCCAAAGTAACCCTGGTGGCGCCCAAGTCCATTGAGCGTACCGAGGGGAAGGCCAAGCGGGTAGTGGACCTGCGCTAGCGGAGCCGGGACAGGTATCCGACCGGTCGTAATAGTTTTCGGCCTGGCCAGGACCCACGTATAGCAAAAAGCCCTGGAAGCAAAAGTGCCGCAAAAGTTGATTGAGGTGAATCGCCAGGCCTTTGCTGCCGGGTATGCCCTGGCCTAGCAACCGGCAAACTGGAATAACCGGGTAAAGAATTGACCATATCATACGGATACGGATAAAAGAACTGGAGGGCAACGCCCTCCAGTTAAGATTTATTTCTCTTTCTTTTCGGGACCTTTTGCTTGGTCCTTTTTGTTGTCTTTAAGTAGACAACCGCATCCACAGTTTTTCTTATCCGACATGTGTACACTCCTCCTTTCATGTTTTATAATTGAGCCAGGGCCACTGGACAATTAAAACTAAGACCTTTCAATTTCACCAAGGCATAAACAATCCTTAACCTCGGAAGAGGTGACTTCATCAGTTTCAATTTGCTTAAGTTGCTCAGTTAAATAATTTTTTAAAGCGCTTAGTTCACTGATTTGCTTGTCAATTTCCAGTGTTTTTAATTTGATAAATTCTTTAATTTGCGACTTTGCCGTTTTACAGAGCCCACTTTGTACATCTTGTAAGATAACGCCGATTTCTTTTAGGGTGAGTCCTAACAGTTTTGCCCGTTTAATCATGAGTAAGTGCGATTCATCTTGAGAAGTATATACTCGATATCCATTTTGTGCCCGATGAGAAGTAATTAAACCAATGCTTTCATAATACCTGATTGTCTTTGGGTTAATTCCAATGCGTTTTGCCAGTTCACCAATTGTTAGATTATGTGACATCTTTCCCCCTCCCTTAACTAGATTATAAAGCTTCCACATAGCTGGAATGTCAATAGAAATGCTAAAAATTTTTGAGCCGGGCATAAAATTAGTTTTCATCCCTTTGAGGGTCCGCATTAGGGGTCCGGAGAACTGGTAGACTAGAAATATTAAAATGCTGTCATAAAGACAAAAACAGGTACTAGATTAATACGGTAAGTATAAACTGTAGTAGGCAAAATTTTTTGACGTCCTGAACAAAAATTTTTTAAAAGGGGCGGATGCCAGTGCGCAAGGAAGTTATGGTCACTGTAGTAGGAACCCAGAAAACCGACTGGGGAGATGAAGACACCATAGAGATGATAACCGTTGGGAGTTTTTATACCAAAAATGACTGCTTCTATATTCTCTATAATGAGTCGGAGATTTCCGGGATGGAAGGAACCACAACTTCTCTTAAAGCTGAGTCCAATCGAGTGGTCCTGAATCGAATGGGTACTTCGGAACTACGCCAGGTATTCGAAGAGGGTGTATTGAATCACGGTAACTATGTAACCCCCTATGGGGCCATGAAGCTTACGGTAATGCCCTCCAAGGTGGAAGTCGACTTGACAGAGCTGGGGGGAAGTATTAATCTAGAATATGAATTAACAATCGGCAATGATAAAATTAGCGATAACAAGCTGTCGATCACCGTCGAGGAGGATCCGCGTCAATGCAAAATGTAGTTCAGGAAGTTAAGGGCAAGATTATGGCCGCTATCACGGCCTCTGCTGAAAAGAGCAAGTCAGCTGGTCAAATTTCCTTTGACCAGCTTCCCTCTTTTGTTTTAGAAACCCCCAAGGAGAAGGCTCACGGCGACTTTGCGGCTAATCTGGCCATGCTGCTTACCAAGCAGGCCAAACAGCCACCCAGGCAGCTGGCTCAAATTTTGGTGGACAACCTGGATTTGGACAGAACTTGGGTATCCAAGGTGGAAATTGCCGGTCCGGGCTTTATTAATTTTCACCTGGACCAGGCCTGGGTATATCAGGTACTGCCGGTTGCACTTAATTTGGACAACCGGTATGGGTATTCCGGTGCAGGCCAGGGCAAAAAAGTCCAGGTGGAGTTCGTCAGCGCCAATCCCACAGGGCTCCTGCATATGGGCAACGCCCGGGGAGCGGCCCTTGGTGATACTCTGGCTAATTTGCTGGCAGCCAGCGGGCACGAGGTAACCCGGGAGTTTTACATTAATGATTCCGGCAACCAGATCGAAAATTTTGGAAAATCCCTGGAGGCCCGTTACCTTC
>JAJZTU010000076.1 GCA_021848765.1 Bacillota bacterium | reverse complement strand
TTGGCTCCCAGGATGGTGGAAGAAGCAAATCCGCCCAAGCCGTTGGTAACCAACCATTCCTTTTCAATTGCGCGTCCGAAATCTTTCAACTCCGCCTTACCAAAAGTCATGGTTTTTCCTCCTTAAGCAATTCTCCTTCTATTTTCCCACCGGGAGAAAATACTATGAGTAACCGGCTAACCAATCTAATGTGCCAAATAGTTTACCTGATAGCTTTCGCTGGGTTGGCTGTCTTTTCCTGCTTAAAATGCAAAATTACCCTCAAGAGGGCAATCTTGCAAAGCAATTTAAGAATCGTTTCTATTGCCATGGCACGTGCTGCAGAAGTTCTGCTGCCTGTGGCAGGATTTTTATGACACTTATTGCAAACATCCGGGTTATTTTTCTTTTGGCTGGTGACTTTTGGGGACAATTTCTTTAATTTGGGTATGACAGGAATTACACTCATTAGACTTTGGCACCTTAGCCTGCTTATTCTCAAGCAGTTTTTTGGTATGACAGCTTTGGCAGGACGCCATAACCTGTTTGGCATCAACCTTATCACTATGTCCTACACCCACATGACACAAGGTGCATTTGGTTTCAATCTTGTCATGCTTGGGGTGGTCAAAGCCGATATGTACCCGGTTTTTATACCGCTCATCCCTGGTTTTCGCCAATTTAGCGGCCAGTTCCTGGTTACCCAGGTTATGACAAGAGGTACAAATACTGTTGGGCACCGAAGTTTTCCCCGGCTTATCCACCAGGTTGAATAGCGTGCTTGCCACCTGATTTATCCCCTTGGCCTTTACCTTAAGGGTCCCGATTAATCCGGGTTCGGCATGGCATTTTAAACAGTCGACTGATTTATGGCTGGACTGTTCCCAGGACGCATAGTTATTGTCCATAATGTGGCAGGAGGAACAGAAACTGGACTGACTGGTATAATTGCTACCGACAAAACTGGACAGCACCAGGGTCAGCAGCCCTACGATACCTATTAACATGAGCTTTTGAGTTTTTGTGGTCACGACTGTCACCTCTTCTTGTCTTCATGCATTCTGAAAATAGCAAATAAAAAAACCTTCCCGTAAAAGTGCAGAAAGGGTAAACATCAACTTGCAACCTGGCAGTCATAGCTTTCCGGCCTTAGACCCATGGCTTTGTGCCCTTACCTTTCAGTAAGTTTACCCTTCATTTCCATCATTTTCTTATCGGGGAAGAAATTCGATAAAAAATGACTTTTTCCTGCATAATTTGCCACATTTTTTGTCAAACATTTGTTGTGTCTTCCAAACATAAGGGAATAAAAAAGGGTCCACCTGCTGAGGTGAACCCTTTCTGCTTTACTCTCTTTGCTAAAAGGCTAATTCCCGGTTGAGAAACCGGCAGGTACGGATTGGGGCTGCAGTTGCCCGGCCTCTTGCAGGCGGAGGACTGTCAGCACGAACATGGCATGGGACCAGGTCAAGGGCACCACCCAGGCGGTTTCACCGGTGTCCTTGTTCACTTGTTCCGGAAGCAGGCCTAGCCCGGTCCGGTGCCGGACCGCCCAGTCCAGGAGGTCTCTGGCTTTAGCATAGTTTTTCAGCTCAATATGGTACAAGGCCAGCCACAAGGTGGTCAAAATCCACGGATTGCCCCCAATGTAGTTATCCCCTTCATAACGCATAATTCCACCGACCCTGGCCGGGGATAGGTGGGTTTCGACCGCCTCTGCGGTCATTTTCATGCGTTCATCATCAGCGGAAAGCAAGCCGAAGGGTACCGCTAGACCTAATAAACTGGCATCAACCACCGGGTCCAGGCCCATGAAATAAGAGGGATACCCCTTTCTGTTCAACACCATCTGACCCGCTTCTCCCTGAGAAGTCCGCCAGTCAAACTCTTCTTTGTTTACCCCCAGTTTGAGGCCCCGCAAAAACCGGCCTCTGGTGTTGTCCCACAGCCTGTGCAAAATTGCTGTACGCAGTTCATCGGCTTCTTTTTGCCACCTGTTCTGCTCCTCCTCTCTGCCCAGCGCCCGGGCAATGTTCACCGCTCCGGTGATTCCACCCCACACCGCGGCAGAGGAGTAGGTATGCTCTCCCAACCTTTCCTCCCAAAGGTCCATGCTGGGTTTAGGCAGTCCGGTTTCCCGGTCAAGAAATGAATGGATGAACTCCACAGCCCGGACCACATAGGGCCAAATGTCCCGGAGGAAGTCCTGGTCGGGGTCCGGCAGGTAATGCTGCCAGATACCCCAGAGTACGGAGCCCAATTCGTCTATCTGCAGTCCCCAGTTAGGGGCTACAGAACCATCCATGTAGTAGCGTTGATGACAGCTTCCGTCAGCACATTGAGTCCCTGCCACCCAGTGGTAAAAGCGGCGCGCCATATCCTTCAGTCCCGCCCGGTCATAGGCAGCCGTGATGTAAGCCGCATCTCTGGCCCAACAGAAGGCATAGCCGCCACAGCGGGTAAATTCCTCATCAAACTCCGGTGCGGCAATGATACTGCCATAATTAGCATCGGTCATCAAGCGGAATACCAGAAGTGAACGCCTGTAGAGGGTGTCGATAACAGCATCCCCGCTGTTTAGCTGTCTGGCCTGGGTTAAAAAGCCCCGCCAGTAACTACGGGTAGCTTCCCGCAGACCGGGCCAGGTCTGCTCCCTGGCCCAGGCCAGGTGGGCCAGGGCCTCATCCTGGTCTGTCCCGCAACAGGTAAAAACCCTCATAGTCTTTTCTTCTCCGGGCTTAAAAAAACCTAATTCCCACATCAGGGCCCCGTCAGAGCCCATACTGTGGGCATTACCGTTAAGGACGGCATTACAGGCGCTGTCCCAAGCCCAGCCGCACTGGTAGCCATCAACAGGCACCTGAGCACCGGTAGCAAAATAGGCCTTGCGGCGGAATTGTACCAGGGCTTCCCCGTCAAAATCAAAAATAGTGGTATTATAGCGGTATCCTTCACCTATAGCAAGGTCGCTGTAGTAATAGAAATGGATTTCCCTTTCCTCGCTGTGCTCATTCCTGATCAAGTAGTTACGTACCAGGATATCCCGGTCCGGCAGGGCAAAATCCTCTGTAACCACAGAAATATCCAGGTAGTTGTGCACAGCCCTGGTTACCAGGATATTAGTATCCTCCTGGTAGTACTGGCTGTGTTCCCACTCAGGCTGGTGCAACCACACTACCTGTCCCCCTTGGGGGAGAAAAACTCCGGCCGCTACCCTGTTTACATTCTGCGGATAGTCAATTTGGGGCCAGAAGAGCCTGACGAGTTGCCCTTGTTTGTCCAAACAGCCTAACATGCGGCCATTACCGACTACCCCGCTGATAAGATATGGTTTTTGTGTCATGTTGTTCTCCTCCATACCATACTTATACCCACACGGTTAACAGTCTATTCCGGGTGAGTATACCGGTACCAGTTAACCACAATGAGGAGTATCACTAAAATTACTGCCACTCCACCGGCAATGTAAACAGGATAATAATACTTCCAGGGAAAAGTTACCCACAGCACTTTAAAAGGTGCGGTAACTGCAACAAGGGAAGTTTCCCACCAGCTTGGTCCCTCCGGCAAATCTTGAGGCGCCTCAGTCAGGACCACCGGCACAAGGACAGCTAATTTTCCTTTTACTATATTATATGAAGCTAACATACTCTTTTGGGAGTGTTCGCTTCCCCCAGGGTCCAGCAGGTCCAAAACATTTGGATCGTAGTAGGTGTCTGACCCCCCGCCAAACTGCCACTCGGTAGGCTTTCCCAGCACCTGGCGAAAATTGTCCGGACCCAATCCATCCTGACCCCCGACCAACACATAGAGCGCCCAGGTATTGGGGTGATCGTCCAATAATTTTCTCGGCACCTTGGCCTGGATGGTATTAGTGCCGGAAAGCAGCTTTACCTCCATGCCCGTACGGCCCTTGAAACTCTTCTCATCGGTAAAATAGTAGACCCGGGAATTGTTCCACCCCAGGATGTCCACCAGGTATTCCCAACCGTGTCCGGGGTCGAAATCGACAAAAGCTCCCTCCCTGAGGGTTTCCGTACGACCCTGGTTGGGGACAGAGTCAATATAAATGGCTATTCGCTGGTGACTAAACCCCTCGGGGGCGCCCCAGGGATTGTTCATGGCCCCCATGGTCAGGCGAAAGTAGTAATTACCGCCATCAGCCAGGATTTCAAATTTGGTAAGATCAAAAAGTCCCTTTCCGGGTCCAAACACAGGGGATTGGGGATAAACATATGTGCCCGGCCCTTTTTCATCACCCACCGGGTCTTGCATGACAAAGATGGGTTGAGGGCCCGGATTAGCACCGGCAGCAAAAGCCGGGAAGGCCAGGAAACAGAGTAAGGCCAAAAGCGCTAAATTAAGCTGATAATTTCTGAGTCGTGCCATGGCAGATATCCTCTCCTCAACCGTAAAGCAAAATCAAAAACAGAACCTCTGTAATGCTTCTGCAACCCCATCTTCATCATTGGCTGCTGTGACGTAGCCTGCCCTGGCCTTAATCTCTTGGCGGGCATTCCCCATAGCTACTCCCAGTCCTGCGTATTCTAACATCTCCAGGTCATTGAAACTGTCCCCGATAGCCATAGTCTCCTCTCTGGAAACCCCGTAGTACTTTGCCAGTTCGGCCAGTGCCGCACCTTTATTAGCCAGAGGATGCGTAAACTCCAGAAAATTGGGTTTGGATTTGGTAATATGGACTCTTGCCCCGTAGTGGGGCTTAAGCACTGCCTGTAAGTTGTCCAGGTACTGCTCATCACCTATCAGCAGTACTTTGGTTGGCCCGGTCCGGCCGTTTGCATACGGTAGTTTTGCTTCAACCGGGTTTTCGTCCACCGCGTTCTCACTCGCCAGTAGTCCGGTCAGGTCAGGTACCAGGCAAACGGGTACGCCGGCCAGACGGGCGTACGCCTCTCCTGCCGGAGACAACCGTTCTACATACAGCTCATCATTCAGGTAGAGGTTGATGTGCAACCCCTTTTCCCGGGCTAAGCCGATGATTTCCCGGGCATACTCCACTTCTAAAGTCCGGTGGAGCAGTACCTCACCTGAAAAACAGTTTTTCACCAGGGCTCCCTGGTAGGTAATCAGCGGCAACTCAAGCCCCAACTCCAGGGCTATAGGACGGCTGGAACGGAACATCCTGCCGGTGGCCAGGGTTACCACAACTCCCCGTTCCCGCAGTTCCTGAACCAGGCCTTTGACCCGTGGAGATATCTTTAGTTGGTTGTCCAAAAGAGTGTCGTCCAAATCAATGGCAATCAACCTGTACCTGCTCAAATCCAGCCCTCCGTCTGCCTGTAATGTCCAAGCCGGGTAAGCTTAATGCTCCATATAGAAGGTATCTGCTTAGTCCAGTTAGTCCCTGATCAGGGCGCTGAGAATCCCACTAAATACAGAAAGTACAATGGCGCCGATAACCGCCGGCAAAAAGCCCTGGATGCTAAAGCCATTCACTACTGCCGAAACCAGCTTGAGCATCAGGCCGTTAATTACAAAGGTAAACAGGCCTAAAGTAATAAAATTCAGGGGCAGGGTAAAAAGTACGATAATTGGTCTGATAATAGCATTGGCCACTCCCAGGACCAAGGCAGCCATCAAGGCGGCCCCTATGCCCTCTACCTGTATTCCCTTAATAACATAGGCGGTTAAAAACAGGGCCACAGCATTTGCCAGCCAGCGCAGGGCAAGTCCTTTCATTACGCATCTCCTCCTCTACTTGAATTCTATTATATGCGACTCTGCTGCTAATTGAAAGGTTAGCTTTCCAGTTCGCTTTGGAAGAATTCCCAGACTTCCCGGGCTGCGGTTTTCGTCATGCCGGGCGCTGCGGCCAGTTCTTCCACTGAGGCTGCACGAATTTTGGCCAGAGAGCCGAAATGTTTGTAAAGGGCTTGCTTGCGCTTGGAGCCGATACCGGGGATGTCCTCCAGGACGGAGCGCAGGTTGCGCTTGGTCCGCAGGTTCCGGTGGTAGGTCAGGGCGAAGCGATGGGCCTCATCCCGGATGCGTTGGATCAGGTAGAGGGGTTTGGAGCCTCTGGGTAGAATAATAGGGTCAGGGTTGCCCTCAGTAAAAAGGTGTTCTTCCTCTTTGGCCAGTCCAAAGGTGGGGATATGGCCAAAGCCCAGTTCTTTCATAATTTCCCGGGCCGCTCCCAGTTGGCCTTTGCCACCGTCAATGATGACCAGGTCCGGCAGGGTCCACTTGCTGTTTAGCTGAGCAGCAGCCCGCTTAAACCGCCGGCCCAGCACTTCCTGCATGGAGGCGAAGTCGTTGGGCCCTTCCACGGTCTTTATCTTAAAGCGGCGGTAGTCTTGGTTTTTGGGCTTACCGCCTTCAAAAACCACCATGGAACCCACCGATTCCGTACCCTGGGTGTTGGAGATATCATAGCATTCCATGCGCCAGGGTGGATTTGAAAGGTTTAAGTACTGCTGTAGTTCCAGGACTGCGCCCTCAGTCATCGCCTTTTCCTGCTGGAGTTGGGCATTGTGCTGCTCCAGCTCTTGCAGGGCGTTTTTGGCCACCATGTCCACCAGTTCTTTTTTTGCTCCCCGTCTGGGGACATGGATGGTGACTTTGCCTCCGCGCTTTTGTTTCAG
The DNA here is from genome assembly GCA_021848765.1 of Bacillota bacterium. Lineage (GTDB taxonomy): Bacteria > Bacillota > Carboxydocellales > JAJZTU01 > JAJZTU01. The sequence continues at coordinate 5,799 of JAJZTU010000076.1, read as the reverse complement.
CCACTGGGTAATAATATCCCCTTCGCCGGTTTCTTCGTCCAGCAAAATTTCTTTGGGGATGAATTCCACCTGGCTGTAGTACTGCTTGACAAAGGCGGTAATTACTTCAGACCGGCTGAGGTCGTCGGTACCCTGAAGAAAGTGGGGCTCCCGGCCAAGTAATTTTCCGGAGCGGATGAAAAACACCATGACACAGACCTCGTCAAAACCTCTGGCCATGGCTATCACATCCTGGTCGGCAAGGTCAGAGGAAACAATTTTCTGCCGCTCCGCGACTTTTTCCAAAGCCTTAATCTGGTCCCTAAGTTCAGCAGCCCTTTCAAATTGCATCTCCTCAGCCGCCTGGAGCATCTGCTGCTCCATTGTTTTAATCAAGGTCTCGTGGCGTCCCTCCAGAAACAGGCAAACCTCCTTGACCAGATTAGCGTAGTGTTCCTTCTCTATTATACCTGCACAGGGGGCCAAACAGCGTTTGATATGGTGGTTAAGGCAGGGCCTGGCGCCGGTGGCAAGGTTTTGGCGCTTGCATGACCTCAGGGGAAAAAGTTTTTTCAGCAGCTTTAAGGTCGCCTGCACAGCCCCACTGCTGGTAAAGGGGCCATAATATTTGGCCCCGTCCTTTTTGATGCTGCGGGTTATCAGTACCCTGGGAAATACTTCGTTCACGGTGACCTTTAAGTAAGGGTAGTGCTTGTCATCCCTCAGCCTGACATTGTAGTTGGGGCGGTATCTTTTAATCAGGTTACATTCCAGAATCAAGGCCTCTACCTCGGAGTCGGTGATGATATACTCCAAGTCAACTATTCTGGCTACCATGGCCTTTACCTTGGCAGTGTGACCGGCGGTGTTCTGGAAATAGGAGCGTACCCGGTTTTTCAGCGAAATGGCTTTACCCACGTAAATAACCTTTCCGCCTTCACCCTGCATCAGGTAAACACCGGGCTTGTCGGGGAGCAGCTTGAGTTTTTGATCCAAGTTTGGGCCCATGGTGTCACCTTCCCACAATGGACAGTTTTTTATCCCGCTCCAGTTGCTTGGCCAGGAACTGCCCGGTATAAGAGTGAGGCATCGCGGCAACCTCTTCCGGGGTCCCGGTGGCAATTACCTGACCGCCTTTGGCGCCACCCTCCGGCCCCAAATCAATGATGTAATCTGCGGTCTTAATTACGTCCAAATTATGCTCGATCACCAAAACGGTGTCTCCGGCATCCACCAGGCGTTCCAACACTCCCAAAAGCTTATGGATATCGGCAATGTGCAGTCCTGTTGTCGGTTCATCCAAAATGTACAGGGTACGGCCGTTGCTGCGGCGGCTGAGTTCAGTGGCCAGTTTCACCCTCTGGGCTTCCCCGCCTGACAGGGTAGTGGCCGGCTGGCCCAGCCGGATATAACCCAAACCCACGTCCTGGATGGTTTTCAGCTTGCGGTGAATCTTGGGGATGTTCTGGAAAAACTCCACCGCCTCATCCACAATCATGTCCAGGACTTCGGAAACATTTTTACCCTTGTAGCGCACCTCCAGGGTCTCCCGGTTGTAGCGCTGGCCCTTGCAAACCTCACAAGGGACGTAGACATCGGGCAGGAAGTGCATCTCGATTTTGATGATCCCGTCCCCTTTACAGGCCTCACAGCGTCCGCCCCGGACGTTAAAACTGAAGCGACCGGGCTTATAGCCCCGGATTTTGGCCTCCGGGGTCTGGCTAAACACCTCCCGGATGGTATCAAACACACCGGTGTAGGTGGCAGGATTGGACCTGGGAGTACGCCCAATCGGGGACTGGTCGATATCGATTACCTTTTCAATATGCTCGATACCCTTAATATCCCGGTGCCCGCCGGGTTTGCCCTTGGCCCCGTGCAGCCGGTGGGCCAAAGCTTTATACAGGATTTCGTTGATCAGCGTACTCTTCCCTGAGCCGGAAACACCGGTAATACAGTTGAACACTCCCATGGGAATACGTACATTGATATCCCGGAGGTTGTTCTCCATGGCTCCTAAAACCTCAATCCACTTGCCATTGGGCTTGCGGCGCACTTCCGGAATCGGGATACGCATTTTGCCGCTTAAGTACTGGCCGGTGACAGACTCGGGACACTTGGTGATTTCGGCTATCGTACCCTGGGCCACCACTTGTCCGCCCCTGACCCCGGCTGCCGGGCCGATATCAATGATATGGTCAGCAGCCAGCATAGTATCCTCGTCATGCTCTACCACTATCAGGGTATTGCCCAGGTCCCGCAGGTGCTTCAGGGTGTTCAGCAGGCGGTCATTGTCCCGCTGGTGCAGCCCAATGCTGGGCTCATCCAGGATGTAGAGCACACCCACCAGGCTGGAGCCAATTTGGGTGGCCAGCCTGATGCGCTGGGCTTCACCTCCGGACAGAGTTCCCGCCGAACGGCTCAGGGTCAGGTAGTCCAGGCCCACATTGACCAGAAAGCCCAGGCGCTCCCGGATTTCCTTCAGAATCTGGCGTCCGATGAGTTCCTCCCTGGGAGTCAACTCCAGATGTCTAAAGAACTCGAGGGCTTCATCCACCGCCAGGTCCGTCACTTCGCTAATATTCTTCCCGCTCACTTTCACCGCCAGGCTCTCCGGCTTGAGCCGGGCCCCATGACAGCTCAGGCAGGGTTTAGCGCTCATATACCCTTCGATTTCTTCCCGCATGCTTTCCGAATTTGTCTCCCGGTAGCGGCGTTCCAGGTTGGGGATAACCCCTTCAAAAGTAGTGTCATAAGTACGCTGTTCATTGAACTGGTTAATATAAGATACCCGGAGGCGCTCCTGCCCCGTACCGTAGAGAACTGCCTGCAGGTCTTCCCCTTGGAGTTCCTTAACAGGTACTTGTAAATCAAAACCTCTGACCTTAGCTAAGGCTGTCAGCATACCCTGGTAAAACCCGGAGGTATTGCCATTGCTCCAAGGGGCCAGCGCCCCCTCCCAGATGGACTTGTTCCGGTCCGGGATGACCAGGTCGGGGTCAACCTCCATCTTGATTCCCAAACCGGTACAGTCAGGACAGGCCCCGTAGGGGCTGTTAAAGGAAAACATCCGGGGGGCAATCTCATCCAGGCTGATTCCACAGTCCACACAGGCGAAATTCTGGCTAAAAATTAACTCTTCCCGGTCGATAATATCCACCAGGACCATCCCTCCGGACAGCTTGAGGGCTGTTTCCAGGGAATCAGCCAGGCGCTGCTGGATATCCGCTTTCAAAGCTATCCGGTCGATGACCACCTCAATGGAGTGCTTTTTATTCTTTTCCAGCTTGATTTCCTCGCCTACTTCCATTACCTGCCCATCCACCCGTACCCGGACATAGCCCTGCTTGCGGATATCCTCCAGGACTTTAGCGTGCTCTCCTTTGCGCCCCCGCACCAGGGGGGCCAGAATCTGCAGCTTGGTCCTTTCCGGGTAGGTGAGGAGGTGGTCTACCATCTGGTCCACCGTCTGCTGGGAAATGGGTTTGCCGCACTGGGGGCAGTGGGGCCTCCCGATGCGGGCAAACAGCAGGCGGAGGTAGTCATAGACCTCAGTGACCGTGCCTACCGTAGACCGGGGGTTCCTGCTGGTAGTCTTTTGGTCGATGGATATGGCTGGAGAAAGGCCTTCGATATTGTCCACATCAGGTTTGTCCATCTGGCCTAAAAACTGCCGGGCATAGGCGGACAGGGACTCTACGTACCTGCGCTGGCCTTCGGCATAGATGGTGTCAAAAGCCAGGGAGGATTTGCCGGAGCCGCTGAGGCCGGTGATTACTACAAATTGGTCCCGGGGGATTTCCACGTCAATATTCTTTAAGTTGTGGGCACGTGCGCCCTTGACAATGATTTTGTCTTTGGACATTTTGGCTGTTACCTCGCTTTTCGGAACTCATTCATCTCCACCCGCAGTTCCATGATCAGGTCACGCAATTCGGCGGCCCGTTCGAAATCCAGGCGCTTGGCCGCTTCCTTCATTTCCTTCTCCATGTTTTCCACAATGCGCTTCAACTCACCCTTGGGCAGGCGGGAAACCCCCTCCTTGGTGGTGTACTTGGCCTGGGTTTCCGCCACCATGGTGGCCTCAATGACATCCCGGACCGCTTTTTTGATGGTCTGGGGTGTGATGCCATGTTTCCGGTTAAACTCGGTCTGGATCTGGCGGCGGCGGTTGGTTTCATCTATTGCCCTTTGCATGGAGTCAGTAAGCTTATCCGCATACATGATGACCCGGCCTCCCGCATTCCGGGCCGCCCGCCCGATGGTCTGAACCAGGGAGCGCTCTGAACGCAGGAACCCTTCCTTGTCGGCATCCAAAATGGCTACCAGGCTCACTTCCGGAAGATCCAGGCCCTCCCGGAGGAGGTTAATACCAACCAGGACATCAAAAACTCCCAGGCGCAGGTCCCGGAGAATCATCATCCGCTCCAGGGTCTTAATATCCGAGTGCAGGTAGCGGACCTTGATGCCCGTCTCCCTGATATAATCCGTCAGGTCTTCGGCCATCTTTTTGGTGAGGGTGGTAACCAGCACCCGCTCATTTTTAGTCAGGGTGGCATTAATTTCGTCCAACAAATCATCGATCTGGCCCTTAATTGGCCGCACGTGAATTTCCGGGTCCACCAGCCCGGTGGGCCGGATAATCTGTTCAATAATTTGGCCTTTACCGGTATGCTCCAGTTCATAGGGTCCGGGAGTGGCAGTAACATGAACAATCTGCTTGATTTTTGCTTCAAATTCCCCAAACTGTAAAGGCCGGTTGTCAATAGCGGAGGGCAGCCGGAAACCGTGCTCCACCAGGACTCCCTTCCGGGATTTGTCCCCTTCGTACATCCCCCGGACCTGGGGAATGGTTACATGGGACTCATCCACAAAGATCAGGAAGTCTTCAGGGAAAAAGTCCAGGAGGGTATAAGGAGTCTCTCCGGCTTTGCGCCCGGTCAGGTGGCGGGAGTAGTTTTCAATGCCCTGGCAGAAGCCCATTTCCCGCATCATTTCCATATCATAATTGGTGCGCTGTCTGAGGCGCTGGGCCTCCAGGAGTTTGCCGGCAGACTCAAATTCCGCCAGCCGCTGCTCCAATTCTGCTTCAATATCCTTAAGGGCCCGTTCCATGTTCTCCTTGGAGGTTACATAGTGGGAGGCCGGAAAGATGGCCACATGTTTGCGTTCCCCGAGAAGCTCCCCTGTAAGCGTGTCAAACTCCACGATGCGGTCCACCTCATCGCCGAACAGCTCAATCCGGATAGCTTTTTCCGAGGCGGCAACCGGGAAAATCTCCACTACATCCCCCCGTACCCGGAATTTGCCCCTGATAAAATTGAGGTCATTGCGTTCGTACTGCATTTCCACCAGCCTGCGCAGCATAGCCTGGCGATCATAGGTACTCCCCAGGCGGATGGAAAGCAGGTTCTGCCCGTACTCCTCCGGGGAACCCAAGCCGTATATACAGGAGACACTGGCCACGATAATCACATCCCGCCGCTCAAAGAGGGCAGCGGTAGCGGAGTGGCGCAGCTTGTCTATCTCGTCATTGATGGAGGAGTCTTTCTCAATATAAGTGTCAGTGTGGGGAATATAGGCTTCCGGCTGGTAATAGTCATAGTAGCTGACAAAATATTCGACGGCATTCTCCGGAAAGAACTCCTTGAACTCACTACAGAGTTGGGCAGCCAGAGTTTTGTTATGGGCAATCACCAGGGCCGGCCGCTGGAGCTTTTGAATTACATGGGCCATGGTAAAGGTCTTGCCGGAACCGGTAACCCCCAGCAGAATCTGGTTGCGGTTCCCTGCCTGCAGGCTTTCCACAAGTTGGGCTAT
>JAJZTU010000075.1 GCA_021848765.1 Bacillota bacterium | reverse complement strand
GCCACACCGAAAGGCCGTGAACAAGGGACGTTCAAGGTTGCTTAAAAGCAAGCTTGGGCAGCCACGAATTAAAGACCTTTGTTCCTTTAAAGGAACCCTACCCCTTCAGGGGTAGGAGGATGTCAGAAATGGAGTTATGAAATAGATTAATTTTTAAGCTATAATTGCTTTATAGATAAAAAATTTCCTCTTGAAGGGTTTAGGTCAAACCGTTATAATAGCAAATGTGCAAACCAAACAAAAACAAAACAAGTATCTTGGAATGTACGCCAATCTCCTATTTTCAACCGACACTATGACAAAGGGAGTTCCGGTCTGCAGACGGATGTCAGGCCCCTGCACAAGTCACGGGGAAGACAGAAAGCTGAAGCCGGGCACCCACCTGCTGAGAAGGCGGGTCTGAAAATACGGGGAAAACGGCATTTTGGGTCTTAAATTTTAAAAATCCTCTCCTTGTCCGGAGAGGATTTTTTTGGATATTTCAATTATGTTTTTAAATCAGCCCAATTAGCAGCAGGCTTCCCTAGAGCATAAGCGGCCTTCTAATGTAAACTGATTGCGTCCTCCAGACATTCCACCAGCGAGGTCCATTTGATAAGGCTAAAGCCACCGAGGGCAGCCAGTCCAAAGGTGGACCCCCAAAGCCAAAAAGAGGTGGCAAAAGCACCGATTAGCATAAAATACCTTTCCCTTAGTGGGAAGGGTATTTTGATTTGCAAAAAAATTAACCGTCAATTGTTGGATAAGGGGCGCAAACGGTAAAACAAAGCGTTGCAACAGGGTTTGCCGGATGCTTAGCAGCCTTCCGGTAAATAACTTGGTAGGTCATCATAGAAAAGAGTGCCTTAAACAAGCCTATTAGTCTGTTAATGGCAAAATTGTTTACCTTGCAGTACGGGGTTCATTATAATGAAATAAAATCGTCCATAATGGGACGTGAGCACATTTAGGAGGGGGAAGCAAAATGAAAGACTCAAAGAGCGAACAAAAGGGAATTTTAACAAGCCCATACAGCAGGAGGCAGTTCTTAGTGACAGCCACCCTGGCCGGTCTGGGAGCCCTCGCCGGTGTCGGCTGCGGAAAGGGCGCCGGCACTTCGGGAGGCACAGGAGCGAGCAGTGGCAGCGCCGCTAAGGATGCCTTAAAGTTAGGGGTTTTGCTTCCCTACTCCAAGGTCTACGCTGTATTGGGTGACCACATTACCAAGGGCATGGAGCTCTATTTTGAAGGGGTAGGTTATACTGCAGGCGGGCGGAAAATCGAACTCCTCAAAGAAGATGACGAGAACGATGCCCAGACCGGGCTCCGCAAGGCCCGGAAGTTTATTGAAAGTGACAAGGTTGATCTCCTGACCGGTTTCGTCAATACCGGAATCGCCTATGCGGTACGGGACCTTCTCCACTCCAGCAAGACAGTGACCCTTGTCTCCAACGCCGGGGGCAACGACCTGACCCGGAAAAGAAAAAGCCCTTATATCTTCCGCACTTCTTTCACCTCTTGGCAGCCTAGTTACCCTATGGGTGAATGGGTATACCAGAACGTGGCCAAGAAGGTGGTCATTGCTGCAGCCGACTATGCCTTTGGCAAGGAATCGGCAGCTGCCTTTAAGGAAACCTTCCTAAAATCCGGTGGCCAAATTTTAGCCGAAGTTTACGCTCCCCTGGGCACCAATGACTACGGGGCATACCTGGCCCAGATATCCAAAGCCAAACCTGAGGCGGTATACGGCTTCTTCAGCGGAAGTGACGCAGTACGCTTCGTCAAGCAGTTTGAAGAGTACGGGTTGAAGAAGGATGTTAAGCTCACTTCAGCCGGTTTTATGGTGGAGGAAGACGTCCTGCCCGCCCAAGGCAAGGCTGCCCTGGGCGCTTTCAGTGGACTGCACTGGGCCCTCACCCTGGACAATCCGGAAAACAAGAAGTTTGTTGAGGACTTTAAGAAAAAATACAATGCCGCCCCCAGCGTTTTCGCCATGCAGGGCTACGATACCGCCCGGGTTATCGTGGACGCGGTAAATCTGCTTCAGGGGGATACGTCCAATAAGGATAAACTGACTGAAGCTATCAAAGGCATCAAGTTTGCCAGCCCGAGGGGCAGTTTCGAGTTCGACCCTGAGACCAACAACGTAGTCCATAATGTGTATGTCCGGGAGGTCAAGGAAATCGGAGGGGAACTTCATAACCAGGTCATCAAGACTTACGAGAAGGTCAAAGACCCCGGTAAATAAACCACGCCACAACCCATTACCGGCATGAAAGGAGGCAGACACCATGAACGAAGCAGTCAGCTTTTATATTGTACAACTCCTGAACGGATTGGCTTACAGCCTGCTGTTATTCCTCTTGGCTGCAGGTCTTTCCTTAATCTTTGGAATGTTGGATGTTGTTAACCTAGCCCATGGCTCCTTTTACATGCTGGGGGCCTACCTGGGTTATTCCATCCTGGGCTGGACGGGAAACTTTTGGGTAGCCCTCATCCTGGCGCCTCTTTTAGTAGGGGTTTTAGGGATGCTCCTGGAAGGCACCTTTTTAAGGCCCCTGTATAAACGCGGGCATCTGGACCAGGTTCTCCTGACCTTTGGCCTTGCCTATATTTTCATGGATTTAGCCAAATGGATCTGGGGCGCGGAAGTGCGCTCAGTGTCTCCACCGCCCTCTCTGGAGGGTTCACTGGAGATACTGGGCAGCGTGTTTCCAAAATACCGCCTTTTCATCATCATCTTCGGACTGCTGGTTGCTTTCATCCTGTGGCTGATCCTGGAGAAAACCCGCCTGGGAGCCATTGTGCGGGCAGGGGTGAGCGACAAGGAGATGGTGAGCGGTTTGGGCATCAATATTAACTTGGTCTTCCGCCTGGTCTTCGCTTCCGGGGTGGCTTTGGCTGCCTTAAGCGGGGTAGTTGCCGCTCCTGTCCTGAGCCTGTATCCGGGGATGGATTTTGACACTCTCATCCTAACCCTGATTATCGTTGTGGTGGGAGGACTGGGCACCCTGGGGGGCTCCTTCTTTGGGAGCATTCTCATCGGTGAGGCCGATGTGTTTGGTAAAGTGCTCCTGCCGGATTACGCCTTGTTTATCATTTTCGGCGTTATGGCGGCCGTACTGGTCTTCCGGCCTTCAGGGCTGTTCAGGAAAGGGGGCGCTTAAAATGCAGAACGTAGTGCCCTTTCAGGAATTACAGCCAGGTAAACGGGCTAACGAGTGGAAAAAATATTACCTGGCTGCCCTGGTCATTGGACTGCTGCTGCTTTTTCCTTTTATGAACACTTCTTCTTATCTGATTAATCTTTTGACAGAAGTTTTCATCTTCGGAATTTTTGCCATGAGCCTGGATTTGATTCTGGGCTTTACAGGAATGGCCTCTCTCGGCCACGCGGCATTTTTCGGGCTGGGAGCCTATGCGGCGGGGATAGTGGCTGTACGCTATTCCCCGGACCTGTTTATCACCCTCCCGGCGGCAGTTCTGGTTGCTGCTCTCGCGGCTCTCCTGGTCGGGTTATTGGCCTTACGTACTTCAGGGGTATATTTTCTGATGCTTACCTTGGCCTTTTCCCAGATGTTTTATGCTGCTACCTTTAAATGGACCTGGCTCACCGGGGGATCTGACGGGTTGTCCGGAATACCCAGGCCGGTATTGCCTTTTGGAGGAGACAGTTTAATAAACTTTTTCGATTCTACCAATTTCTATCTGCTGACTTTAGCGGTTTTCCTGGCCAGCTATTTTCTGCTGTGGAGGATAATTCACTCTCCTTTCGGTCAGGTACTCATCGGAATCCGGGAAAATGAGAAACGCATGCTGGCTATTGGTTATGAGACCAGGAAATTCAAACTGGCTTCCTTTGTTATTGCCGGTGCCTTCGGGGGGGTAGCGGGGGCCCTGAATGCCTTCTACATTGGCTACGCCTCTCCCCAGGACCTCTTCTGGGCGATGTCCGGACAGGTTCTGGTAATGGTGATCATGGGCGGAGCCGGAACGCTGATTGGGCCGGTTTTGGGGGCAGGACTGTTCCTGATGCTCCAGAATGTGGTGAGTTCCTACACCGAGCGCTGGCCGATTATCATGGGGGCCATCTTTATCACCTTTGTGCTGGCTGCTCCTAAAGGAATGGTGGGTATCTACGGAAAAGTTGCCGAAAAAGTGAGGTGCCGGCTATGGAAACACTAAAAGTTGAAGGACTTTGCAAAAACTATGGGGCATTAAAGGTTTTGAGGCAGGTGGAATTCACTGTCCGCAAGGGAGAAAGAAGAGCCATCATTGGGCCTAACGGGGCCGGGAAAACCACTCTGTTTAACCTGATCAGCGGCGAAGTTCCTGTGTCCCAGGGCAAGGTATTCCTGCACGGCCAGGATATCACCGGGTTAAAGCCTTACCAGCGCTCAGTGCGGGGGTTGGCCAGGACTTTTCAGAAGAACAATCTCTTCTTAGGGTTGAACGTGTTTCAGAACGTACGGTTGGCCGTTCAAGCACACCAGTCTGTCAGCCACCGGTTTATAGCCAAGTACCACCGTTTCCAAGGGATTAATCAAAAGACCGAGGAGATTCTGGCCCACCTGGGTTTAACGGAAAAAAGGGATGTACCGGCCTCCGACCTGTCCTATGGAGAACAGAGGCAGTTGGAGCTGGCAGTGGCTGTGGCTACCAATCCCCAGGTGCTGCTGCTGGATGAACCCACTGCCGGAATGTCCCCGGCGGAAACGTTCCGGACGGTGGAGCTAATTGCTTCCCTACCCAAGGATATGACCATCCTGATCATTGAGCACGATATGGATGTGGTAGCGGCCATAGCTGACCGGATGACCGTCCTGCATTATGGTGAGGTTCTGGCTGACGGGCTTCCCCATGAGGTAAAGGCTAATCCCAGGGTTATGGAGGTCTACCTCGGCTTGGAAGAGGGGGAAGCTCACCATGCTGGCGCTTAAGGAAGTTAACACCTACTATGGAAACAGTCACATCCTCCAGGGGGTTAATCTCCAGGTAAAACCCAGGGAAGTTGTATCCTTGCTGGGGAGAAACGGGGCAGGCAAGACCACCGTTATGCGGAGTATTATCGGTTTTAATGCCCCCCGTTCCGGAGAGGTGATTTACAGGGATAAGGATATCAGCCGGCAGCCGCCATACCGGATTTCCCGGCTGGGGATTGGCCTGGTGCCTCAGGGAAGGGGTATTTTTCCCACTTTGAGTGTCCGGGAAAATCTCACCCTGGCCGCCCGGAAGGCGGAGGGAGCGGAAGGCTGGAACCTGGAGAAGGTTTATGAGCTCTTTCCGCGGCTAAAAGAACGGGAAAATAACAAAGGCAACCAGCTTAGCGGTGGTGAGCAGCAGCTCCTGGCCATTGGCCGGGCGCTGATGACTAACCCGGACCTGTTGCTCATGGATGAGCCCTCTGAGGGCTTGGCCCCTCTGGTGGTAAAAGAGGTGGGCCGGATTGTGGGTGAACTGAAAAAACAGGGCCTGTCCATTCTTCTGGTGGAGCAGAACCTGCCCTTGGCTTTAAGCGCCGCCGACCGGGTGTATGTGCTCAATAAGGGGAAAATTGTCTTTGAGACCACTCCCGAGGAGCTTAAGCACCACGAGCACGAGGCAGAGATGAAGCAGTACCTGGGAGTGTGACCGGTACCTGGAGATAGACTGTGCGTTTGATATGCGGAGATAGCCAGTATCGGAATCACGGAGTATGCGCTACCCAGGAGCATACAGAACTGAAGAGTACTGATAGGAAGTAAACTGCCCCAGGGCTTAGCAACCCGGGGCAGTTTTTGCATAGATTAGCAGGCTCAATCCATTTCACTTAGAAATCAATCGTGGGCATAGCTACTAAACACTCCGCCCAGGGAGGATACCTGCCCGGTTTAGGCGCTCATGGCGCCGGACCGGGCAGGTATCCGACCGGCAGATAGCAATGAATCCTGAAAAAAATCGTTGTAGATTAATTGAGATACTTCTCAGCATAATCGCCAATGAAAGGGAACTTGTACTTTTTGCCTTTGGCAGCGTTAATCATACCTACCAGCCAGCCTGCGAAGCCTACCAGTGGAAGGAAGACGCTGACCACCAACCACCCGATAACCGGAATGAATCCGAGAATGAAGGAAAGGATAAAGACAGCAGCAAAAAACAAGGTGGACTGCATGGCGTGGAAACGGACAAAGTCGTTCTCCTTTTCCAGAACATAAATCACAATCCCTGAGATGAAGCCCAGCAGATACGCCAGGGCGGCAGCAAGCCCGGGAGACAGACCTAGGGAGGTCTTACCCGCCGGCTTTGGGGCATCTTCGTTTCCGGCGATGTTTGTTTTAAGTTCATCAGTCATGTTTTCACCTCCTTCCAGTTACTGTATTTATATGTTAGATATAGAATGTAATGCATTAAAAGGCAGGTTCAGTCAGGCTGGACAGGAATGGTATATTTTTCAAGGTACCAGAGGAAAAATGAGTTCGGATGAAGAAAATAAAAGTGGTCAGGGATTATCTGAATTCCTAAAGTAAAAACTACATCTACCTCCGTTATGCTCAGGGCTGGCCCTTGTGATAAGCATAATAATGAGGTATTATTAGTAAAGGATAGTTAGTACTACCACAATTAGAACTACAACAATTAGAAGTACAATAATTAGAACTGCACAATTACTAATAATGCCTAAATAATAATATTCCTTAATAGTACCCGAACTTCAAACACCAAAAGGAGGATTGGTTAGATGAAAAACGATCGCTTTTTGAAAGCATGCCGGAGGGAAGAGGTTGACTGTACACCGGTATGGTTGATGCGCCAGGCAGGGCGCTACATGAAGGAATATATGGAGATCCGTAACAAGCACTCCTTCCTGACCATGTGCAAGACCCCGGAACTGGCAGCAGAGGTTACCCTCCAGCCTGTTAATAAGTTGGGAGTGGATGCTGCCATTTTGTTTGCCGATATTTTACTTCCTTTAGAAGGCATGGGCATTGACCTGGAGTTTGCAAAAAATGAAGGGCCGGTAATTCACAATCCTGTTCGCACTAAGGCTGATGTGGACAAAATCCGGGTTATTGAGGCCGAGGAAGCTACTCCCTATGTAATGGAAGCAGTAAGGCTGTGCCGTAAAGAACTGGAGGGCCGGGTGCCTTTAATTGGATTTTCAGGTGCGCCGTTCACTCTGGCCAGCTATATGATTGAAGGTAGCGGTTCCAAGACGTACATAAATTGTAAGCAGATGATGTGGCAGGCACCTGAAGTATGGCATGCCCTCCTGAACAAAATCGATGAGGTGATTGTGCGCTATCTGAAGGCTCAGATTAAGGCCGGAGCTCAGGCGGTGCAGGTCTTTGACTCTTGGGTGGGTACCCTCTCCCCGAGGGATTATGAAGAGTTTGTCTTACCCCATTCTAAGTATGTAATGGACAACCTTAAGGGAGAAGGAGTCCCGGTAATTCACTTTGCCAATAACTCTTCCACCCTTTTAGAACTGGTGAAAAAAGCCGGTGGCGATGTTATCGGGCTGGACTGGCGCATTAATATTGATGAAGCGTGGAAGCGTCTGGGCTATGATGTGGCAGTTCAGGGCAACCTTGATCCCATTGCCCTGTTTGCTCCCCCGGAAAAAATCGGGGAGATGGTCAAGGAGATTTTGGACAGGGTAGGTAACCGGCCGGGACATATCTTTAACCTGGGCCACGGTATTCAAAAAGAAACTTCAGTAGAACATGTAATTGCCCTGGTAGAAGCTGTTCACAAGTACGGAAAACGTAATCTGTAGGGCTGAAATAACTGGGAGTGCGACTCTGTCCACGCCAAAGGAGGACTTCAGCTTGGATAATAATAAGCCCAGGGGTGTACTGCTCATGGCCTTTGGCGGTCCCGACTCCCTGAAGGCAGTAGAACCCTTTATGACTAATATTATGGGTGGGCGCAAGCCCCCGGCGGAACTGGTGGCCAAGGTTGCAGAACGGTATAAGCTCATTGGCGGCAAGTCGCCACTGCCGGAAATTACCCGGGACCAGGCCAAGGCTGTAGAAGACCGGCTTAAGGCCGCCGGTGAAAACTGCCGGGTATTAGTGGGAATGCGCAATTGGCATCCCTTCATTGGCGAGGCCTTACAGCAGATGGTTGCCGAAGGGATTGAGCAGGTTGTGGGGGTGAGTCTTTCACCCCATTATTCCAGGGTCAGTACCGGGGCCTACGCCCAGGCAATCGACCGGGAGCTCAGCCGTTTGGAGGGAAAGCTGCAAGTTAAAATAGCTAAGGACTGGTTTGATCATCCGCTGTTTATTGAAGCACTTGCTGAAAGGGTTAATGAAGCACTGGCCGGTTTCCCCGAAGCTATGCGCAGGGAGGTCCAGGTGATTTTCAGTGCCCATAGCCTGCCAGTGAGTCATATCCAGGATGGTGACCCCTATGTGGTACAGCTTCAGACTACAATAGCTGCCCTGGTGCAAAGGCTGGGAGTTTTGGACTGGCACCTGGGCTACCAGAGTAAAGGTGCAGGCCAGGGGGTATGGTTGGGCCCGGAGGTAGAAGAAGTTTTAGATACCTTGGCCTCCCAGGGTAAGTACAATGTTCTCCTGGTGCCCGTGGGTTTTACCTGTGACCACATTGAAACCCTTTATGATCTTGATATTGCCATTAGGGAATATGCCCGGTCCAAGGGTATGAATTTCGCACGGGCCATGGCCCTGAACACCTCCCCAAAATTCATGGAGGCCCTGGCGGACATTGCCCGCCGGGAATTTTAGCTATGGTAGGTGTTACGGGAGTTTGTAACCAGGAGAAATCTGCCACGGGAATTTTAACCATGCGAGGTGACCCCTGTGAAAAAAGTTGTTATAGTCGGGGCAGGAGTGGCCGGATTGTCCGCGGCCTTTAATATTCAGGAAAAATCCAAACAAAACGGTCAGAAGGTGGATTACCTGCTGGTGGAAAAGGACCGGCATCTGGGCGGCAAACTCATCACCGAAAAGCTTGAGGGCTTTCTTATTGAGGGTGGGCCGGACTGCTTCGTGTCTGAAAAGCCTGCTGTACTTCAGTTAAGCGCACAGTTAGGCATCAAGGACCGCCTGCTGACCAGCAATGAAGATAACAAAGGCACTTTTGTGCTCTCCGGAGGGAAATTGCATAAGCTCCCGGAAGGGCTAATGCTGATGGTACCGACCAAAATCCTGCCCTTTGCGTTAAGCCCGCTAATTTCCTGGCCGGGAAAGCTGCGGATGGGCCTGGACTTAATTCTTCCCAAAAAGGAAGGAGACTTTGACGAAACTCTGGCCGGTTTTGTTAACCGCAGACTGGGCCGGGAGGCTTTGGACAAGATAGCCGCGCCGCTAATCGGGGGAATTCACGGTGGTGACCCGGAGACCATGAGCTTAAAGGCCAGTTTTCCCCGTTTTCTCCAGATGGAGCAAAACTATGGCAGCATGATTCGCGCCATGCTGGCGGCCCGGGCCAAGATGCCTCCCGCTCAACCCTCATCTGCCGGTAAGCCCAAACATACCTATTTTATGACCTTTATCAATGGTATGGAAGAACTGGCGCAAACCCTGGGTAAGCGCCTGGACCGGAATAAAATTATGCTTGGTAAGCAAGTCACCCGGATAGAACGCCGGACCGGGCCTGAGGGGAATCCGGCATATACCGTGCACATTTCCGGAACGGACCCCGTAGAAGCTGATGCCGTGATTTTGGCTGCTCCGGCCCCTAATGCGGCCGAGCTGGTCGAGAACCTGGACGCCGGCATAGCTGAGAATCTCCGGGGAATACCCATGGGCTCTTCAGCTAACATTTCCGTGGCTTACCGGAAGGAAGACATCCCCTTTAACCTGAATACCTTTGGTTTTGTAATCCCGGCGATTGAGCAACGGAAAATTAATGCTGTAACCTATACCTCCACCAAATGGGATTTCCGCATACCTGATGATAAATATGTCCTGCTGCGCACCTTTGTGGGCGGGGCTAAGAATCAGGAACTCGCCTCCCTGGATGACCGGGAATTGATGGGCTTGGTGCGCCGGGAATTTAACGGGATTCTGGGCATTACAGCAGAGCCGGTGCTGTTTAAGATCCACCGCTGGATTAAAGCCCGGCCTCAGTATACCATGGGGCATCTGGACCGGATGGCCGCCATCGAATCCCGGCTGGACCAGTCGCTTGGCCTGTATATTGCAGGGGGCTCCTACCGGGGAATTGGGGTTCCGGACTGCATCACTGACGGCCTCAAGGCTGCGGAGAAGGTAATGGATTACTTGCATTCCGGTAGCGGTTGAGTGGAAAATATGCTTAGGGCTGGCTTTCGCCGGCCCTATTTGTATGTTACAATAGTGAAAATCAGCAAAACCTTAAAACAGGGAGGTGCAAACCCTGGTTTCTGGGGCTCACAAACCAGGATGCCAATGGCCAAACTACCCAATAAGGAAAACAAAGAAAACTATGTACGGGAAATGTTTAATTCCATAGCGGGAAGATATGATCTTATGAATACCCTCATGAGTTTGGGCCTGGACAAGTCCTGGCGGAAATTTACCGTAGAGAGGTTGGAACTCAAAGCCGGCGGAGCAGGGTTGGATATCTGCTGCGGGACCGGCATGCTGGCCATGGAATTGGCAGGGGCCGCAGGGAGTACCGGTAAGGTAATCGGACTGGATTTTTCCGAGAACATGCTCAAGGTGGCCCGGGAGAACTTGAAGGATTTTTCCCTCCGGGACAGGATTGAACTCATTCAGGGAAATGCCATGGCCCTGCCCTTTCCGGATAATTCCTTTGATTGTGCCACCGTGGGCTGGGGCCTGCGCAACGTCCCGGATATTATGACCGCTCTGCGGGAGATGGTCCGGGTGGTGAGACCGGGAGGGAAGGTAGTCTCTCTGGATATGGCTAAGCCCAGTGCGCCGGTATTTAAGCAGGTATACTGGCTGTACTTTGAGAAGCTGGTACCGATGATGGGCAAGATTTGGGCAGGGAAAAAAAGCGCTTACAGCTATCTTCATGACTCAGCCAGGGAGTTTCCCCACCAGGCTGATTTGGCTAAAATGTTTGCCGCAGCCGGCTTAACAGAAACCCGGTATCATGACCTCAGCGGTGGTGTGGTGGCTGTGGTCGAAGGGCGGAAACCGTAGCACGGAAGGAATCTAGGAACTTTTCAGGCTGCCGATTAATTTGTCAATGTCTTCCGGTACCGGGGCTTGAAATACCAGCGATTTCCGGCTCCTGGGATGGGTCAGGCTCAGGCGAAGGGCGTGGAGGGCCTGGCGTTTAATCAGCGCCTTATTTTCTGAGCCGTATAGACGGTCTCCCCACAGGGGATGGCCGATATGACTTAAGTGTACCCTTATCTGGTGAGTACGGCCTGTTTCCAGTCGCAGTAATACCACGGTGGACCCGTCCAGGCGCTCCAGTACCTCCAGGTGGGTTACTGCCGGTTCTCCCTTGGGGGTGACCATGCGTTTAGTCGGGTGATTGGGCCGGCGTCCGATAGGCAGGTCTATGCTCCGGTTATCCTCGCTGATGTTTCCCCGGACTACTGCCAGGTATTCCCGTTTAAGCTCCCGGTTGCGCAGCTGGTTATCCAGGTGTTGATGGGCATACTGATTTTTAGCAAAGACAATAACCCCGGAGGTGTTTTGGTCGAGGCGATGTACCGGCCTCACCTTGGCGGCCAGGTTCTGTTGCTGCAGGTGATGGGCTACCCCGTTGGAAAGGGTGCCTGTTTGACCTGCTTCGGTAGGGTGGACTGGGATTCCCGGAGGCTTGTTTAAGATCAGGAGGTCCTCATCTTCAAAGATAATGTCCAGGGACATGGCTTCGGCTGCCAGGGACTCTGCCTCTTCAAACCGGATTTTGGCTTTGACGGTGTCGCCGGCCTTGACCGCTCGCTTCAGAAAGGCCGGCTTGTTATTAATTAAAATGGCTTTGCGCCGGGTGAGCTTTTGGATCATCCGCCGGGAAATGCCCATAGGCCCGGTGAGAATGTCCTGGACAATTTTGCCCGCATCAGCTTCAGTGACTACAAATTCCAGCCAACGGGATTGTTGAGAGGCTATTTTTTCGGAGCCTGCCGGTTTAGATGCTAATTGCTTAGCAGGTGGGAGTTGTTGCACTGTCTTCACCTCGGCTTTCTCGAAACTGCGTCCCTATCATTATACCCAAGAAGTGGGCAAATTCCTACTTTGACGAAAGGAAGTTAAAAGGGCCATTTAATTTACAGAGCAGGAATATGGGTATCATCTGCCGAATATTCCTGGGAATATCCTGGAGATGAAGGTGATTGCTATGAATCAACTTAAACCCGCAGAAACGGTTACTTTGACTATTTCACTGCGGGTTCTGATATCAAAGAGTTTTCACAGATGTCAGATTGATGCATTGGATTTCCGGGAAGGGGTAAATGCTTTTATTGAAAAAAGGGTACCTGATTTCAGGAAAAAG